>DAOLZE010000188.1:0-5184 GCA_035426125.1 Rhodocyclaceae bacterium | reverse complement strand
CCACGGCGCATATCGGCGTCGATAATCACGACTCGCTTGCCGAGTTGGGCCAACACAGCCCCCAGGTTCTTGGAGATAAAGCTTTTACCCAGGCCGGGGCTGGAGCCGGTGATCAGCAGTGAATTTTGCTGGGCATCGAGTAGTGCGAAATGCAGTGTCGTGCGCAGGCTGCGCAGGCTTTCGACGGCATCGTCTTCGGGGAATTTGACGGCCAGCAGTTCGCCCGTGCCTTCGCCCTTCTTGAGTCGGCGGTCTAGCGCCAGTTCGGATTTGCTGTGGGGCACGGTGGCATAGACCGGCAGGCCGAGTTGGGCTTCGATCGTCTCCGGGTCTTCAACAACCACGCGCAGGGTGCGCAGCAGCCAGATGGTGATCAGGCTGACTACCAGACCAAGCAGTATGGCAATGCTCAGGATGGCCAGCGGCTTGGCGCCAACTGGTTCGCGGGCGACGGCGGCCGGGTCAATGACGCGTACATCGCCCACTGTGCCGGCTTTGCTGACCTTGAGCTGCTGGGCGGTATTGAGCAGTTCGGTGTAGAGCTTGGTGGAGACCTCGACATCGCGCGCCAGGCGCAACACGGTTTGCTGCGTTTCGGGAAGCCGGGATACCTCGCCATCAAACTGCTTGCGGCGGTCATTGAGCCGCGCCAGTTTGGCATCGACGGCTTGTACGGTGGGGTGCTCGGATGTGAAGCGCTGGCGCAGTTCTTCTCTTTCCTGCTTGAGTTTTACGGCGGCGTCTTCGACTTCAACGACTGATTTGAGTACGCCTTGGGTTTCCAGGCTCAAATCCAGCGAGCCACGGCTTTGGCGGTAATTGTTGTAGGCCGCTTCAGCCGCATCGACCTGGACCTTGAGGGCAGGAAGCTGGGCATCGAGAAACTTGAGGGTCTTTTCAGCTTCGGCCGAGCGGCGCTCGACGTTCTGGCGAACATAGACTTTCTGGATTTCATCGAGGACCAGCTCGATCTGCTTGGCATCCGGCCCGATCAGGCTTAGCTCAAGCACGCCGGATTTTTTGCCGCGCTCCTTGACGGCGTATTTATTGCGGATGTCGGCAATTGCGGATTCGGCGGAAAGTTTTGTCAGCCGGAAGCGGGTGTCAGGCCGCGCCTTGATCTGGGCAATGAAGATGGAGAACCCGTTGCTGCTGGCGCGGGTGCCTACGGTGCCTTTGAGAACAACTTCATCATCCTTGTCGGCAATGCTGAAGGCCCCTGCTTCACCCAGGGTAAGTATCAACTGCTGGTCAAGATAGGACCGGGGAACATCGAGTGAATCCACCTGAATGACTTCACCGCCCCAGGCGTAGCTGGAAAGGCCCAGCAACGGCGTATTGGGCGCTTCACCTGCATAGCGGCGAGCGATGGTGCCGCCGATCAGCGGGAAGGTTTTGGGGGTGGCGATGAGGTCGAGCTTGAGTTTTTCGACGACACGGCCGAGGACCATGCGTGAACCGAGGATTTCAACTTCGGCAGATACCGTGGTGTCGTCACCGAGCAGCGGTTGCAATGCCTTGAGCGAGCCGACGCCAGAGCCCTTTTCTTCAACCTGAAGCAGGCCATCGGCGCGGTAAACCGGCTTGGAGACAAAGGTAAAGGCCAGGCCGATGATCAGCGCGGCGAGCGTAATCGACGCAATCAGCCACTTGTATTCCATGAGGGTTGCCAGGATTTCCCCTAGCGAGATGCCCTCTTCTTCGGCTTCGTGGGTGATTTGTGGCGCTATTGCGCTGGCTAAAGCGGGTGCGTTGTTGCTGGGTCTGGGCTGATCTTGTTCCATGGGCTATCCGTTAATGCCAACACCCGGCGCTTGGCCGGGGGCTGTGTTATTGCTGGGTGCGTTGACGCTGTTGGGTCAAGCCGGTTTATTGCCGCCCGCCGAAGAGCGGGTACCTGACGCCACTGGTCAGGTTGAGCATTTGCGAAGTCGGCAGCATGTTGGTGATGACGCGGTTCCAGCGAACGAGGTCGGAGGTGTCGACATAAACGATGTCACGCGGGCGTAGCGGGAAGCGGTCGGCGAGCAGCATGGCGTCCGGTGCGCGGCCGTCAAGATGGAATAGCTCCGGGGTGTCGCTGTCGCCGCGCATGACGTAAATCCAGCGCGGGCTGGCTTTTTCCTGATTGAGGTATCCGGCATCACCCAGGGCTTCGGCCAGCGTCGAGCGTTTTTTGTTCATGACCATGGAGCCGGGCTTGATGACTTCGCCGAGCACAAAGATTTTGTTGTAGCTGCGATCTGACACGTTAACGATGTCGCCGGGCTCCAGCATGGCGTTCTGCTCGGTGGCGCCGTCTTCATACATGGCCTGGATGTCGACCCGGTAGGTAGTGCCGCGCCGGGTGAGCAAGACGCGGCTGTAATCGGCTTCGGCGGTAAAGCCGCCAGCACGATTGACGGCTTCAATGACGGTCATCGGAATATCGGTGATGTCCTGGTTGCCCGGCTTGTTGACTTCGCCAACGACATAGACGCGCTTGCTGCGGAACATCGCCATTCGCACGTCGATTTGAACTTTTTCAATAAATTTGGCGAGTTTGTTGGCGAGTAGATCGCGCACTTCACGCGTGGTTTTGCCGGCCACCTTGATTACGCCGACATAGGGGTAAAAAATGGTGCCGTCTTCGGCAACGACGGTACCGGCTTGTTCTGCGGTACGGAAGGTACCGGCCGGGGTCGTTAGTTCGGGGTGATCCCAGACGATGATGGAAAGGATGTCGCCGGGGCCTAGCTTGTAGTTGAGCGCTTGCGTGGCGGGATCAATCTGTGAGGCTTTAGCTGGCTGCGCGTTGGCGGTGCTGCCGACCGCACGTGATGGGCGCGCGGCGTTGAACATCTCGATGATCAGTTCAGCGGTAATGGGCTTGACCTTGACGTTTTCCGGGACGATCTCTTCGCCTTTTTGTACCGGAAGTTTGACGTCGGACTGCTCGCGCCCGGAGAAGCTGGTATTACCGGGGGAAATGGCGCAGGCCGATAGCGTACTTACAACGAGGCAGGCTAAAAACAGGCGAAGTTTTGAGGGCAACACGAAAGCTGAATCCATTCTTAAATCCTTATTAATGCTCAATTACTTTTTGCATCTAAATGACCGTTGACCGCAGGCATGCTCACCGCGCTTCAACAAATAACTTACAGTTTTTCCAGCCAGGGGCTTATGGCGAGTTCAATTAGCCTTAACGCCTCTGCATGCGCTTCTTCTCCGCGCCGATAGGGGTCTGGAATTTCTGTATTGATCCAGTGACCGAGCAAAAACGTCTTGCCGCGGGCGGTTGGATCAAGATCGAGTACGGCCTGCCGGTGATGTTTCTCCATGACCAGCACCAAATCGGCCTGGCGCAAGTGCTCCAGGGTTAGCTGCTTTGCCCGATGCGCGCTGAGATCTATGTCTTTCGCCAGCATCATGGCCTGGGTGTTTTCATCCGCCGGATGATTGACCAGCGCGCCAATACCCGCCGAATGCACCGATCCTTGCCAGCTAGCCACGGCTTCAAGTCGCTGTCGCAGGAGGTATTCGGCGGCTGGGCTACGACAGATATTGCCGGTACAAATTGTGATGATTTTGTTGAACAAAAAATGTCGTTTTCAAATGCCAAAAGGGTCGATTTTACACCTGGACAACAGATGACTCCTTGTTTTCCCCATCGGTCACGGTTGTGTAGAAGGCGCTGCTTCCTTGCGCGGCTCGACGATCGCTGTCTCGAATGCAGTTCTCGACGAGCTCGCCTTCTTTGTTGTTTTCCAGACGACGATCATTGTCTTTGCTGCGGTGCATGAAAAGACGGACCTGCAAGCTGACGCTTGAAGCGAAATGGGCCTTGATTTGGAGCATCAGACGACGAATTTCGCCCACCGAAATTTCGTCCATACTGCCTTCAAGCTCAATGAGGGCGTAGATGTTTGCGCTATTGGGCAGCTTTCTTTCTATTTGATGCAGGCTTAGCCGATAGTCATATTGCTGTCCGAGCTCTTCAATCAGCGCATCCAAAACCTCTTGCGACTGTTCGGTTTTGAAGTAGCCGACGAAAACACCTCTGGCATGGACTGATGGCAAACCGAGCGCAATGTTCAGGCGGCGCAGATTGGGGACAAAACGCCAAGGTCGTGCGATGACGTAAAAGTACAAACAAAACACGACAATAAATAGGCCAAACATCAGGGACTCCGGGAGCGCCAGATGTAGACCGATAACGCCGATGGCGCCCAGCGTCAATTGCAAGAAGGCCACGATCCAGACCGTGTCGCTCACCCGAAAGCCGGCGCGCAGGAAAAGGTGGTGAAGGTGATTTCTGTCAGCATGAAACGGTGATTTGCCGACCCAGATTCGACGGAGCATGACACTGACCGTATCCAGCAGGGGGACGCCAAAAATCCACAACGCGGTCACTGGCGTCATGGCTCGGTGCTCCCCTTGCGACAGGGCAATCAGTATCCAGGCGAAAACAAACCCAAGCAGCATGCTGCCATTGTCGCCAAGAAAAACCCGGGCTCGCCCATTGGATGGGTAGCGCAAATTGAAATAGAGGAACCCGGAGACGCCGCCCATGACCGCGATAATGAATACGAGGTAGGTATTGTCTTGAGCCAGCAACGCCACCAGTGCGGCAAAGCCAAGGCTGATGAAGGAAAGCGAGCCCGAGAGGCCATCAATGCCGTCGATCATGTTCAGCGCATTGATCAACCCGATGGTGGCAAAAATGGTGAACGGGATGCCTAACGCACCAAGGTTGATGTCCATACCAGGCAAGAGTTCTCCTAGCGAGACAAGCTCGACGCCGCCGAGAAAAACCATGGAAACGGCTACCAGCGCCTGAATCACAAACCGGGTCTTGAAATTGAGGTGCCAGATATCATCGGCAAACCCGGTCACAAATAGAACAACCGTACCTAATGCAATGGCCTGCATAGGACGCTGCGAGAGTTCTGGAAAGTAGGTAGCGCCCAGATAGAGCGTGGACAGAACCACCGCAATGACGCCAAAGCCACCGACAAAGGGGGTGCTGGTGTCATGCTGCTTGTGCCCACCGGGGTGGTCTAAAACCCCGAAATATCCCGACAGCAAAATCCCAAATCGAATAAAAATACTCGAAATGAGTATACACAGGCCAAAAAAAAGGGTTAAAGACATGGCCACCCCCTAAATTGCCGCTGATAGAGCGGCTTTACAACGCCTAATCAG
>DAOLZE010000187.1:1484-5199 GCA_035426125.1 Rhodocyclaceae bacterium | reverse complement strand
TTAGATCGTGCGCAGCCACGATCTGAACCGTTTGTTGGGCCGAGATTAAAGGTTCCAGGCGCGAGTTGAATGACGATAAAATTTTGACTTACTCAGGACAATATTAAATGGGCGAGGTTTTCTTTCTCCTCAAAACTTGCCTCCAGATTTCACTAACGAAAAGGAAATATCGAGAATGAACAAAGCATTTCTGATGATGATGTTGGCGGCCGCCGCGCTGGGCCCATACGCGCAGGCTGCCAGGGCGGACGACACATGGAGCAACGTGCCTCCCGCCAGCGACGATCGCTACACGAACCCAAAGAAAGCACTCTACGCCGGACCCAACGGCTGGTTCAACTTTGGCGAAGTGCGAACCACACTCGGTGGCGTAGCAAAGCCCAAGTATCAGTTCAAGGGTGGCTTCAATCTGATTGCCCAAACGTTCACTGCGGTGGCGCCGAGCCCCGGACTCCAGTTGATGTCACTCGACTTCGGAACCGAAACGCCCGCGGTTGGCGCCTACGAAGCGGGCCCGACCGCCAATCCGGCACAGAAGAAGGTCAAGGTCGAGTTCTCCGATGTGAGCGAGAATAAGATTCGCAACTGGGGCAGCGCCACCAAAGGCGGTGTCGTGACGGTGAGCAAGGTCAACAACTTCCTCTACATGAAGTTCCGCGGCATCGTTCTCCAGCCAAACGGAATAAGCAACGCGGCCGAAAGCAAGGCGCCGATCACGGTCAGCTTCGAAGGCGCGGTCAAGTCCGACTAACGGGAATCCACGGGGTCAAGTCTATCAATCCGGCATTATGTTGGATTGTTATGACCTGACTCCGCCGCTCGTTCTGCCAAATAAACGCCTTGAAAAATCATGAGCACCGGCCACGACCATAGCCACCGTCACGGTAACGCGGACAATCCTGATCAGCGCCGTCGTCTGCTGATCGCACTCGGCCTCACTTGGATTTTTGCCGTTGTCGAAGCCATCGCTGGCTGGACAGGCGGTTCGCTGGCGCTGTTGGCCGATGCCGGTCACATGATCACGGATGGTGCGGCGCTTGGCTTGGCGCTGCTGGCGGCATGGGTCGCTACGCGCCCACCCTCTGCCCGGCATTCTTACGGCATGGGTCGGATCGAACTCCTGGCAGCTTTGATCAATGCGCTATCGATGCTGGCAGTGGTATTCGGCATCGGTTGGGAAGCCTGGTTGCGCTTTTCGACACCACGTGCAATCGATGGCGTATTGGTCAGTGGCGTGGCGCTGGTAGGGCTGCTGGTCAATCTCGGTGTTGCATGGATGCTTTCACGTGGCCAGCAGAACATCAATGTGCGTGGCGCGTTCCTGCATGTTCTGGGTGATTTGCTTGGATCGGTGGCGGCGATTGTTGCCGGTGTCGTTGTGTGGGCCACCGGCTGGACGCCGATCGATCCGCTGCTATCACTTTTGATTGGAGGTCTGGTTCTTGCATCCAGCCTGCGCTTATTGCGTGATGCGCTTCACGGGCTGATGGATGGTGTGCCATTCATCATCTCGATGGCGGATGTCGGGCACGCGTTGGCCGCTGTGCCCGGTGTGCTGGAAGTCCATGATCTGCATGTGTGGGCGATTTCCGGTGAGCGTGTGGCGCTGTCGGCTCATGTGCGTGTGGCCGACATGAATGCCTGGCCCACTGTGCTGGATGGATTGCGTGACGCAGCGAAGGTGTATGGAATCGAACACGTGACCTTTCAGCCCGAAGTTCTCCCATGGGCGCCACTCCAGCGGCGAAACTGAATACATGAGTGGCTGCCTCCTTTGCCAGCGAGTCAATCAAGTGGACGTTCTGTGACCTCTCGAAATGCGCTCTGATTCAACCCCTGTCCTTGTAAGCATTCTTGGCTGGATCGTGATTGTTAGCATTCCAGCCACATTCTTTTTCTTTGGCTGGAAGGATTTTGAGCTTTATTGCCAGCGCCAGATTGCGGGTGCATTGCCGGCTTGCACGATCAGTGAGTCATTCGGCATTGGGGCTATACACCCGGCGTGTCAGCGCAAATGACATCCTGCACATCGGCTATAAAACCGGCACGGCGCGACAAGTCAGTACAAAGACAGGCATGGTGACCATGCATCCCAGCACCATGATATTTGACACGACGGGTGGCGAAGTACGGATCGGGCATGTTTCGAGCGCGGTCGATCATTCTGTCGAGCGGGAACTGATCCTGAAAACGCGCGCGTTTCTGGATGCTCCGGATACTCTGGGCTTTCGATACGAGGCCAACATGCACGGCATGTTTGGTTATGTTGGCCTTGTGGGTGTGGCGGGGCTGCTGTTTATATTTTTTTCCGTGCTATGGCATCACCTGCGTAAAGCTATTTCACGACAATAGCAAAGGTCCTTCCGCATTTTTCTGGCCGACGAGTAAATGCCTGGAGTCTGCCTTTATGGCATTCGCTAATCCGGTGCTTCGCTGCCGCAGACTGCACAACCGGGGTCGCGCGGAATTGCAATCGAGCGCCATTCCATGGACAGACCGTCAAGTATCAACAAACGTCCTGCCAGCGATGTTCCGCAGCCGATGAGAATCTTCAGGGCTTCCGCTGCTTGCATGCAGCCGATAATTCCGGTCAGCGGTGCGAATACGCCCATCACGGAACAGCGCATTTCCTCGACATTCTGTGCCTCGGGGAACAGGCAGTGATAGCAGGGCGCGTCGGGATGACGGGCATCGAAGACTGCGACCTGGCCGTCGAAGCGGATCGCCGCACCGGAGATCAGCGGTTTGCGAAATTCGTGGCAGACGCGGTTGATGGCGTGGCGCGTGATGAAGTTGTCCGTGCAGTCGAGCACTACATCGACATTGGCGACTTCATCCTCCAGGCGTTCGTCGTCGAGGCGTTCGTCGAGCGATACGACGTGACATTCCGGGTTGATTTCGGCGAGGCGTATGCGCCCGGATTCGGCCTTCGCCTGCCCCAGTGAACTTTCACGATGCAGGATTTGTCGTTGTAGATTGGTTGCGTCGACCGTATCGCCATCGGCCAGCACCAGTGTGCCAATGCCGGCTGAAGCCAGATATAGCGCCGCCGGTGAGCCGAGTCCGCCGACGCCGACTACCAGCACCCGTGCGGCGAGTAGTCGCTCCTGTCCAGCGACATCGATTTCAGGAAGCAGGATGTGGCGGCTGTAGCGGAGGAGTTGTGCGTCGTTCATGCAGGTGGCCTCAGATGTACCGTCGTCTAGCGCTCTTCCCGCAGATCGGCCGGTGTGTCGTCGTGGTCGCCGTGGGGGTGATGCTCCCAGGCTTTGACATAAACCTCATTTGATTTCTTCAGCAGGCGATAGGGCATCCGCATGTTACGCAATTGGGTGTCTTCGAGGAAATAGATGAGGATGCGCTGCAATCTGTAGAAGAGTGCATTATCGAAATGGAAACCCTGGCTGATCAGGGCCTTTTCCAGTCCTTGCAGGGTGAATTCGGTGAGGTCGTAATGAATTGTCAGGCAGTTGTCGCCGCGCGTTGCCGAGACCTTCAATTCGTCGATGCCGGAGAGCAGCGCGTGAACTTGCATGGCCTGTTCGGGGCGCCGTTTGTCGAAGCGCAACTCGCGGCGCTTGCGCGAACCGCTCTGCGGGGCCAGCCCATGATGGCGATGGCTGCGGTGGCGGAGTTCGTCGCGTAGCGCGCGTGCCCGTTCCGGATTCATGGCTTCATCATGACTTCATAAAGGTGCCGGTACGATAGCGGGTGC
>DAOLZE010000187.1:0-1384 GCA_035426125.1 Rhodocyclaceae bacterium | reverse complement strand
CGGGTGCCGCAACGGGCGCACCAGGTTGCCCGGTGCGCTGAATGACCTGCCATGCCTTGAGCAGACCGAGCGCCTGATTCAGCTGGCGGTCGTTCTTCGAGGCAAACTCGATGGGGCGCCTGGGTTCGTCTTCGTTATCGTCTTCGCCCTTGTTATCTTTCGCCTTGCCATTTTTTGCCGGAGCCTGCGTCTTGGATGCTGCTTCGGGTGTCTTGCTTTCCTTGTCATTGTCGAGATGGCGATTAAGGTCGGCTTCGCGCAGAGAAAGTCCGTATGTATTGTTGCCGTTGGCCGTTTCTTCGATGATGACATCGGGCGTGATGCCTTTCGCCTGGATCGAATTGCCGGAGGGCGTGTAGTAACGCGCCGTGGTCAGCTTGATGGCGGTGTTGCTGGAAAGCGGCAGGACTGTCTGCACCGAGCCCTTGCCGAAGGTCTGTGTGCCGACGATGACTGCACGCTTGTGATCCTGTAATGCGCCGGCGACAATTTCCGAGGCCGAAGCCGAGCCGCCGTTGACTAGCACGACCAGCGGAACCGTGCGGGTACCCTGCGGCAGGCCCTGGAGCAGGTCATCGCGGGTCCCGCGCAGGTAATGCTCGGGGCTTGCCAGGTATTGGTGTTTGGCATCTTCGGTACGGCCATCGGTCGAAACCACCAGCGCCTTCGGAGGCAGGAAGGTAGCGGCTACGGCGACTGCGGTATTCAGCAGCCCGCCCGGATCGTTGCGCAGGTCGAGCACCAGTCCGCGCAATGGCTCCCGGTGTTCCTTGCCATCCTTATCTTTAGTCTCTTGTTTGTACAGTTTGTCGAGATGCTTGACGAGATCGGCAACTGTTTCTTCCTGAAACTGGGTGATGCGCAGATAGCCGAAGCCCGGTTCAAGCATTTTTGATTTGACGCTCTGCACTTTGATCTTGTCGCGCACAATGGTCAGGATGATTGGCTTCGTTTCGTTCTTGCGGGCGATGGTCAGGATGATCGAAGTTTTCGGTTTGCCACGCATGCGCTTGACTGCGTCATTGAGGGTCATGCCTCTGACCGGCGTCTCGTCAAGTTTGATGATCAGATCGCCGGCCTGTACGCCAGCCTTGAATGCTGGCGTATCCTCGATCGGCGAGATGACCTTGATGAAGCCATCTTCCATGCCGACTTCGATGCCCAGGCCGCCGAATTCGCCCTGGGTGCTGACCTGCAAATCCTTGAAGGAATCAGCATCCATGTATTGCGAATGTGGATCGAGATTCGACAGCATGCCGCTGATCGCATAGGTGATCAGTTTCTTGTCGTCGATTGGTTCGACATAGCCTCGCTTGATGGCGTTAAAAACATCGGCAAAAGTGCGCAATTCCTCCACCGGCAGGGGTGTCGGCGAATTCTTCTC
>DAOLZE010000186.1:0-5214 GCA_035426125.1 Rhodocyclaceae bacterium | reverse complement strand
TGGAATGGCGCTGACAGGCGGTTTCCGCTGATCAAGAAAATCACCCGCCTTCAGACAGCGACTAATCGCCGATGCTCGATGCCAGCGAGTCGCACTGGTCGCCCCGAACAAGGTCAATGTGGGATGACCGAAGGCTGCCGAAAGGTGGCTTGCCGAACCATCAATGCACAAGGTGATCGCGCTTTTTGCCATGACGGCGAGAAATCCCGCCAGCGACGTTTTGCCGGCCAGGTTGAGCACAGTGACCTTTCCGGCCAGCCCCGCGACAATTTCCTCCGCCAGCGCCTTTTCCCAGGATGCGTTGCCAGCGGTCAACACCCATGGCAAACCGGGATCAAGCTCCTTCAACAGCGCTACCCAGTGCGCGGCCGGCCAAGTCTTGCTCTGCCAGGCAGCAGTCGGGTGAAGCACGGCATAGGTTGCCGGCAGACCGGCCGGGTACCAGCTTTCGGGAGGCAAATTTAGCCGTGGCAACTGGAAATCACTGCCGATACCGCAGAGCAGCTGCTGGTAGAGATCGGCCCGGTAGCAATTGCTACCCGAAACCACCTCGTAACGGTCAAAAATGAGGCGCTGCCACCACGGCGCCACATCCCGGGATAGCAACAAATGTTTGCGGGCACCCAAGACCCTGGCTGCATAAAGCATGGCCGCAGGCCTGGCCTCAAGGCAAAAAACATCCGAGTACCGAGGCAGCAGGCTACCGGTATCGAGCTGAATATCACCCGGCATCAGGGCAAGCAGGTCGGCAAATCCATCCCGGGCATAGACCGAAACCGGCCCCCGCTCCAGGGCAAGCCGCTCCAGGGCTGGCTGTAGCAGCAGGACATCGCCCAGCTGCTTGCGAAATATGATCAGTGTCCCCTTGTCGGCCATCGTTTAAAGCGGAATCCCGCGTTTCCTGCCCCACGACTTGAAATATTTGAGGAAACTGTACAGGGCAGCATAGGCACCGGTTACCACACCCACGGCGCCATCGCGCCAGGCACCCCGCAAAAAGTACCATTTGCCGAAGGCCACCAGCGGACTGAGGAAAGCCCGCAACAGACTGGGCTTGACCTCCTTCAAGGTAACCAGCCGGGAAGTATAGCTATTCAGCTTGGCAAAGACCTCATGCAGTGAGAAGAACGTGTCGTGCGACAAACGCCCGGACAAGATACGCCGTTGCGGAGCGCCGGTCGCCTTGTCATCAACCGGGGCATCATTGAAGCGAACGCTACGCCGGTTAAACAGGCGCAGCGGAAAATCCGGCGACGACACCGGATAGATCGCCCGTACTTCCTGACCAAGCACCCGCCAGTAACGGGGAATGCGGTAAGCCACACGGTCATCCGCCAATGACAATTTCAGCTCGAGGATCGCCGCTTGCAGAACCTCATCCATGAATTCATCGCTATCCAGACACAGTACCCAGTCGTTGGCAGCCAGGCCCAAGGCGAAATTCATCTGGCTGCCGTGGGTCTCGTACTTGCGATATACCGGTGCCACTCCCTGGCTACGCAAAAATTCGAGAGTGCCGTCCTGACTGCCGGAATCCACCACCACGAGTTCGTCAGCCACTTTTTGCGCCGGCGCCAGACAAGCCGGCAGCGTGCGCATCGAGTTGAAGGTCAGAATGCAAACGGTCAGTTGGGCCACGTTCTTACCTGATAGTTCTCAAACGGTTTTGGCAACGAGAGTGTCAAAAACAACTTCGTGCGAAGTTGGCGGAACGGTAACGGACAACTCCTGTAGCAGCGGATGTTCTGCAATGAAGCCCCGAGTTTGTTCCATGTTCCGGCGGAAAGCTGCGTCGACAAAGCGCCCCCAGCCACGCCGATCAAAATAGTCCAGCGTTCGCTTGAGCAGCCGGGCACTCGCTGTCCAGGAGCTGATCGCCTGCAGCCGCTCCGGATTTTCGTGATCATGGAATTTGTTATAGCTGAGGTGAGAAAAACCGCCGACATGACAATGCGTCACCCGGTCATACACATCTACCACCGGATAACCCATGGCCTGCGCGCGCAGCGAACACTCGACCTGAGAATCAGGGCGGCTAATCTGCCAGTCGACATCGGGGAAATCCCGCTTCAAGCCAGCGATGGCGGCTCGATCCTTGGTGAAGCGCTGACGGTTGATCGCCTGATAAATCCGGGTATTGACGGTAAATAGTTGGGTCTTGCCGGCAGAGAATTCCTCGCCACCACGCAAGCCCTTGGCATAGCCACGCTTACCCAGGGAGACCGAGAACAGCTTGTCGTCGAGCAGGGGTAAATGGGCGTTCCACCAGCCATCATCAACCAGAAAAAGATCAGCATCGACGAAAGCGATATGCGGTTCGGCCTGAAAGGCTTTGACGACATCATTGATCATTACCTGATGCCACTTCCCGGGGATGTGGTCCTGGGCCAGGATGCCGAACAATCCATAAGTCAATTCAACGCCAGGCACCTCGCCGAGCCAGGCCATCAGGTCGCCCCGGACACCTCTGGCAACGCCATCAACATGAATAAAAACGCGAAAGTCACTTCTCAAATGCGCCGGACAGGCAGCCAGCGCCGACTCGGCGGCAAGCCTGGCAAAGACCGGCGTATAGGTACCGGCACACAAGATATGGTGCGACGGCAAAACGGAGGGCGGTTTGGCGCAGGCAGCCACATCGCGGGCCAATGCACCGACCAGGTGACGCAACACCGTTGGCCGTTTATTCCGGCGAATGAGGGAATACATCATCGGGCGCCAGCGAGCGCCGGCTCGCCCTCCTCGGTTTTCTGCATCCGGTACAGCCTGGCATATAACCCATCGGCCGCGAGCAGTTCCTGGTGCGAGCCTTCCTCGACCTTGCAACCATTGGCCATGGCAATGATGCGATCGGCACGCTCCACAGTTGACAATCGATGGGCGATGACCAGCGTCGCCCGGCCAACCATCAGTTCATCCAGCGCGCCCTGCACGACTCGCTCGGACTCGGTATCAAGTGCCGATGTAGCTTCGTCGAGAATCAGAATCGGCGCATTTTTCAACAAGGCGCGGGCGATGGCCAAGCGCTGGCGCTGCCCCCCGGACAGCTTGACTCCCTTTTCGCCAACCATCGAATCAAGGCCATCAGGCAAGCGTTCGATAAATTCCATGGCGTGAGCTGCCGTGGCTGCGGCAATGATCGCTTCACGATCAATCACGCCGCGGCACCCATAAGCAATATTGCCGGCCACCGTGTCGTTGAACAGCACCACATCCTGGCTCACCAGCGCAACATTGTCGCGGAGGCTGGACAACTTGATATCGCTCAGCGGTACGCCGTCGATCCGAATTTCACCGCTGTCGATATCGTAAAAACGTGGCAGCAAGTTGGCGACGGTTGTCTTGCCACTGCCGGAAGGACCAACCAGGGCGACGAACTCACCGGGCCGAATCGTGAAACTGAAGTCATCCAGCGCCTTTCGTTCCACCCCCGGGTAGGCAAAGCTGACCCGATCAAACTCGACGTTGCCGCGCACCCTGCCCAGCTCAATGCTGCCAGTATCTGGCTCGCTGGGCTGGTCGATGATATGAAAAACGCTCTCTGCAGCAATCAGCCCTTTTTGAATGGTTGCATTGACGTCCACCAATCGACGCATCGGCGCCATGATCATCAACATGGCGGTAATGAAGGAGATAAAGTCCCCGACAGTTCCCTGGCCGCGCCCGGCCTGAAATAATACGATGCCCATAATTACGGAGAGTGCTGCAGCGATAAAGAAATGGACGATCGGTCCCTGCAGCGCCAAGGCCAGTGCAGAGCGCATCTGTAGCCGGCGTTGTTCATTGACCACTTTACCGAAGCGCTTTGATTCGTAACCCACACCACCAAATATCTTGACGACCTTTTGCCCCTCGATCGCTTCTTGCAAAACCTGGGTCAACGCACCTTGCGCTCCCTGCAGACCACGTGCGAGTGAACGTATTCTTCCATTGAAGCCCCGTACCGCAATGGCGATAAATGGCACCATCACGACGGTGATCAGTGTCAGCTTCCAATTGAGATAGAGTAACCAGGCCATCAGGCCGATCACGCTGAAGCTGTCTTTGACGACAGTCGTCAACGCCGTCGTTGCTGCACTGGATACGCCATTGACGTCACTGGTCACGCGCGACATCAGGCGACCGGAGAGATTTTCGCCAAAGTAGGTGGTCGGCAGACGCAGCAGGCAATCGAACATCCGCTTGCGTAGATCACCGATGACATTCTGTGCCACCCAGGTCATCGCGTAGTCAGCGATCAAACCGACAATCGCACGCAACAGGAAGATACCAAACACCAGCCCGGGGTAGAGCAACCAGTCCCAGGAATCCTGATTATTGGCAAAGCCATCATCAAGCAGGTACTTCAGCAGGGCCGGCAATGCTGGCTCGAGCGATGATGAAACAATCATGCAACCGACAGAGACTATAAACGCCCAGCGGTAAGGGCGAACAAAGCCGAGAAGACGCATATAGGCTTCCCGGCTACTGACTTGCTTGTCGGCTTTAAGGCCCATAAGGCGAAACCGGGAACCCGGCTGACTGTTTAGTAAGGCCGCGAATTATACCCCCGCAGCCTAGGCATCCGGCCGGGCCTCAACGCTTCCCGGAGGCCTCGCAGGCCGTCACTATTTCCTGGACACAGCGTTCGACAACGGCATCGAGAGAGTCGGGCTGCGAATTATCGATTTCCCGCCAGAGAATCCCGCGCAGCCTGATCCGCTCACAGATGTCAGGCTCGCAGCGCCCGATCCTGCCCTTGCCGCTAGCTGGTTGCTCGACCGTCTGCGACTGCCGCAACAGCTCATCGATTTCATCCACCGTAAACGGCGGGTCGCAGAACTGCCGACCAAACTGGATCATGGCCTCGCGCAACTCTGGACTCGGTAGGCGAGCCAGAAGATGCAGCGACTCTTGGGCGCGCATCATCCGAAAGCCTTCCTGATAGCGCCGGTGCTTGGTCTTTTCCCGCCAGATCCGACGCAATTCGATAGTTGCCGGATCTGCCACGACGTGGAGAACGAGATCGGGCAACAGGGCACTGGGCAGCATATCCACATGGGCAGGCAACAGGGGCAATCGGAGAATGCCTTGGTCGATCAACACAACCTTGATGCCACGCCGCAGTAGCAGGCGACCAATGCCGAGAGTGGAAAATATCCGCACCCACGAAGAAAACCGGGAAGTCCTGACCTCCGGCAAGCAGGCTTTGCGAGCCACCAGCAAGGCCGAAGG
>DAOLZE010000185.1:0-5229 GCA_035426125.1 Rhodocyclaceae bacterium | reverse complement strand
GGACAAATACCTTGGTTGAAGTCTTGGCCATCGATGCAACATCGAAGCCTGCCTCGAGCATCGACACGGCGACATATTTCGCCACCGAACCGAACCCCGGGCAACAATCCGTCACCGGCAGGTCGTTATCGATGGTTTTCGGCACGTGAATCGCCTGCACCGGATAACCCATTGTCTGGGACAACTGGGAGATTTTCAGACAGGTATCGGCCGAATCGCCGCCGCCATTATAAAAGAAATAGCCGATATCGTGGGCACGGAATACCTCGATCAGCCGTTCGTACTGTGCACGATGGGTATCCAGGCTCTTCAACTTGTAGCGGCAGGAGCCGAACGCGCCGGCCGGCGTATGGCGTAAAGCAGCAATATTATCGACGGATTCGAGTGAGGTATCGATCAGATCTTCGGTCAGCGCACCAATGATCCCGTTGCGTCCGGCGTAAACCTTACCGATCTGCTGAGGATGCTCCCGCGCAGCTTCGATCAATGCACCCGCCGTGGCATTGATGACCGCGGTAACGCCACCGGACTGGGCATAAAACGCGTTGCGTGGCCCGGAACCAGCCATCAGACGAGCACCTCGAATACCTTGGCGCGGATTTTCTCGACGGTGTCGGTCCCGGCCAGCTTGCGGTATTTGGGCGCTGCAATATCGCCGCTGACGGCCCACTTACTGTAATACTCGACCAGCGGCAGCGTCTGGGCGCGATAAACCTCAAGGCGCTTCTGCACCGTCTCGGCCTTGTCATCGTCGCGCTGGATCAGCGGCTCGCCTGTGACATCGTCGATTCCCTCACTCTTGGGCGGATTGAACTTGACATGGTAGGTGCGGCCGGAAGCCGGATGCACGCGGCGGCCACTCATGCGGGTGACAATTTCTTCGTCGGCGACATCGATTTCCAGCACATAGTCGATACCGATACCAGCAGCCTTGAGCGCGTCGGCCTGGGCGATAGTGCGCGGAAAACCGTCGAGCAGGTAGCCCTTGGCGCAGTCAGTCTGCCGGAGGCGCTCCTTGACCAAGCCAATGATGATGTCATCAGAGACGAGTTGCCCGGAATCCATAACCTTCTTCGCTGCCAGACCAAGCGCAGTTCCAGCGCGGATCGCGGCGCGTAACATATCGCCAGTGGAAATCTGCGGGATCGAGAATCGCTCGGTGATAAAACCTGCCTGTGTACCTTTGCCGGCGCCTGGCGGGCCAAGAAGAATCAGACGCATGTCAACTCCTGAAGGGTATTGATAAATTTTGCCAAATATCGGACTTGAGGCTTGTTTGAGATATGTCCGGCATCGACAGTCATAAAGTCAGTCGGCAACAATAGCTTTAATCGGCACGTCGGTCAAACTCCCCGCGCACTCGTTCCAGGTCTTGCTGCGTATCTACACCGGCCACGGGCGCATGCGCGCAAGTAACGACACGAATTGCAAAACCATGCCACAGGGCACGCAGTTGTTCCAGTGCCTCCTGACGCTCCAGTGGCGCTGGCGCAAGTTGACCGTAACTGCGCAAAAAGCCGACACGATAGGCATACAAGCCGATATGCCGTTGCGCTGCCAAACCAGCTGGCAGTTCATCCTGACTCACGGCGAAAGCATCGCGATCCCAGGGAATCGGCGCACGCGAAAAATACAAGGCGCGACCTGCTGCATCACAAACCACCTTGACCACATGCGGATTAAAAAAATCGTCGCGACTGGTAATCGCATGACTGGCCGTAGCAATTGCTGCACCGCTGTCGCGATGCAGCGCATCGGCGACCGCCTCGACCAGTTGCGGCTCAATCAGGGGTTCGTCACCCTGCAGATTGACAACGATATCGTCGTCGCTCCAACCGAGCTTCAAAGCGACCTCGGCGATCCGGTCGGTACCGCTCGGATGCTCGGCACTAGTCATTACCGCGGTAAATCCATGCGCGGTGACGGCAGCACGGATTTCCTCATGATCGGTAGCAATCCAAATGCCATTATTGTGACAGCGCTGCGCCGCCTCGGCCACTCGTACGATCATCGGCTTGCCGGCGAGATCCGCCAATGGCTTGCCGGGCAGCCGCGTCGATGCGTGGCGCGCCGGAATGACAATGCGTGGTTTCAAGATGCTCAGGCCTGTTCGGGCGTGTCGGCAGACAGGCTGCGCGCCTCACCCTCCAGCATCATCGGAATGTCATCCTTGACCGGATAAGCCAGCCGACAGGGTTTGCAGACCAGTTCGGCTTGCGCCTTGCGGTAATCGAGGGGGCCCTTGCAGACCGGGCAGACGAGAATTTCAAGCAGGCGGGCATCCAAGCAGCTTCTCCTCGATACAGTGTTCAACATGCGCCGCGAGATCGACCCCTGAACTGGAAGGAGCAACCTGCGCCGACACCGGCAATACCCATATGGTTTGCTTGCCGAAGCCTGCGCATTTTACCGCATCCTTCTCCGTCATTAACAGCGCATCTGCATGAATGGCGAGGAAGTCATCAGGAAGATAGTGATGATGATCGGGGAAAATATGCCTGGAAAATTTCAATCCGAGCTTCTCCAGATGCTCGAAAAATCGTTCCGGTACACCGATGCCGGCAATCGCGGCAAGACGCAGAGGCGTCAGTGCAGCGGCATCACAAGCTTGCTGCGGTTCGTCGAGCCGATAAAATGTGCTGCCGACCAGTTGCATGCGGAACGCCGGTTTGCCGCCCAGCGCTGAAGCGGCGTCCCCATTGAGTACCAGCGCATCGACACCACCAAGTCGCGCGGCCGGTTCGCGCAGGGGGCCGGCCGGCAGCGGCCAGCCATTCAGCAAACCGCGCTCGTCGAGTACGGCGATTTCGACATCGCGTGCCAGACGATAATGCTGCAAACCGTCGTCGCAAATCAACAGATCACACTCGGGATAGGCTGCCAGCAAGGCACGTGCTGCGGCGACGCGGTTACTGCCAACGAACAGCGGCAAACCGCTGCGCCGCTTGAGCAGAACCGGCTCATCGCCAACCTCCTGCGCCAAACTCTCGGCGGTGACTTCGCGGATTGTGATTGTTCCAGCGTCGTTACACCCGCCATAGCCGCGACTGACAATCCCCGGATGCCTTCCGGACTGCTGCAGGCGTTGCGCCAACCACAAAGTCAGCGGCGTCTTGCCGCTGCCGCCGACGGTAATGTTGCCGATCACCACGACTGGAACCGCCAGCTTTTCGCTACGCAACCAGCCACGTCGATAGGCTATGCGCCGCAAGGCTGCAAGCAAGAAGAAAACTCCGGCTGGCAGCAACATCAGGCATGCCAGCACACCGCGTTTTTTCCAGGAATTTTGCAGAATGTCGCGCGGCTTCATGCAATCGGTCTGCGACCCTGCGAGCGAAACCAGAGACCGAATGCCACGCGCCTCTTAGCGAGTGGCGTTCTGGGTGGCGAAGGAAATGTGCGACAAGCCGGCCTGCTGAGCCGCCTGCATGACGTCGATTACGCTCTGATGGGTCGCCTTGGCATCGGCACTGATAATGACAATCGGTTCGGACGGGCCAGTCCAGGTTCCCGCAGCGCGTTTCAGCGCAACGCTCAATGAAGCCACATCGCGAGCACCGAGCGTACTGCGATTGATCATCACTTCACCCTGTCCACTGATCACTACGTTGACCTCATTCGGCTGCTCCGCCGATTTCTGCGCATCTGCCGTCGGCAGGTTAATCTCCATGCCGGCATACTTTGAGTAGGTGGTTGTGATCATGAGAAAAATCAAGATCACCAGCAGCACGTCGATCATCGGGATCAGATTGATCTCGGGTTCCTCGTGAATCCGTCCGCGTTGGAATTTCATGGCAAGTCCCTATTTGCGATCGCCATGCACCAGCTCGACAAGCTTTATCGCCTGTTGCTCCATCTCGACAACAAATCCTTCGATGCGCGAGCGAAAATGGCGATAAAAAATCATGCTGGGAATCGCGATGATCAGGCCGAAACCCGTGTTGTAGAGTGCCACAGAAATTCCGTGTGCAAGGGCCTGCGGATTGTTTCCGGAGGCAGTGGGCGAACCGAATATTTCAATCATGCCGACCACCGTTCCAAACAGCCCCATCAACGGGCTGATCGAAGCGATGGTGCCAAGGGTGGTGAGAAAACGCTCAAGTTCGTGAGCCACCCCGCGACCGACCTCCTCGATGGACTCCTTCATAATTTCTCGTGTGCTCGTAACATTGCGCAGGCCGGCAGAAAAAATCTGTCCGAGCGGCGAATGGCTGTCGAGACGGCGCAGCAATTGCTCGCTCACGCCACCTTGGCGGAACTCGCCAACCACGCTTTTGAGCAACCCGTCAGGAACAACCTTGGCACGCCGCAACGCAAATGCGCGCTCGATAATCAAAGCAACGGCGATGATGGAAGTAAGTAGAAGCGGATAAATCGGCCAACCAGCAGCTTTGAGAATGGAAAACACGCAAGACTCCTTATGCCACAGCAGAATAAGTTCGCACTTTAGCCTGCGCCACGAGTTTCGGCAAGAAGGACGAGAGGATAGGAACAATAGAGCGGGGAAAAGGCCGACCGCGTTACAATCGCGATCATGTCGATGTATGCTGAAACATCTCTACCGAAGAATGCTCAGGCGCTCGCAGGCGCATGGCACTCGCGTCTCGAACAAGCAGTCGCTGCTCCAGCCAGTCTGTTGCTGCCGCAGGGCGACATCGGTCTGATCTTTGCCGGACTTGCAGAATTCGTCGCCGAAACAATCCACGCAGGGAAAACCCTGCTGGTTGTTGTTCCAGATGACGAATGGCTACCTGAACTTTCCAATGCACTCGATCTCACCCTGCGGCCGCTCTGCCTGGTGCTGCCAGCGGCAAGCTTCGCCGCCGGTATTGCCCTGCGCGCCACGCTTGCCTTGCTGAAAAGCCGCCTGACGCGCGATGTCGAGGCTGCCTGGATGACGGCCTGGAATGCACAACGCACGCGCCTTAATCAACATGCCGACGTATGGCACACTGCCCTCGAATGGAGCACTACCGGACGAGACAACGGCAAGTGGCCAACGCTGGTAGACAAGCTTTTCCCTATCTGCATCCTGCCCAATGCGCAGCTCGATACCATTACCGGCGAGCCCCGCGATTACCTGTTGCTGATCCAGCCAGAGCGCATGTCGATTGCTTTCCCGAAACTCTTGCTGCATGGCAAGCAAATTCTCATCCTGCGAGACGCTGAAACCACAGCAAACCGTGCGCTCGCACCGGCTGACAACGAGCGGCGCCTCAAGTCCGAATT
>DAOLZE010000184.1:0-5270 GCA_035426125.1 Rhodocyclaceae bacterium | reverse complement strand
TTCATGTCGGAGGACAGGTCGGCGACTTCGAGCAGGTTACGTTCGCCGGAGATCACATATTGCGGCGCACTGTCGGCGATCGCTTCGCCGCTGGCGTTGAGCGCAGCGCTCATGAGCTCGCCCATGTCGCTGCGCAACTGGTGCAGTTCGTTGTGGATGCGCTGCCTGACCTGCGCGAAATCGAGTCCGGCACAATTCTGGTTGAGATAATTGGCGGCTTCGATCAGTTCGCTCGCTGTATAGGCGCGATGAGGGAACAGGATGCGATTCTGCACGTCGCCATTCTCGGTGACAATGATCAGCAGGATGCGTTTTTCCGACAGATTGAGAAATTCGATCTGGCGAATGCGCGGTTGCTGGCGGCGCGGCGCGACGACAACGCCGGCAAAATGAGTGAGTTGCGAGAGCAGTTGCGAGGCGTGACTGATCAGGCGTTGTGGCTGATCAGGCTGGATCGCCCCTTTTATTTCGCTGATCTCGGCGCGTTCAAGCGGTTTCATGGTGAGCAGCGAGTCGACGAACAGGCGATAGCCACGCGCCGTTGGAATACGGCCCGCCGAAGTGTGCGGGCTGGCGATGAAACCGAGTTCCTCAAGATCCGACATGACGTTGCGGATCGTCGCCGGCGACAGATCCAGCGTGGAATTCCGCGCCAGTGTGCGCGAGCCGACCGGCTGACCTTCCGCAATATAGCGTTCGATCAGGGTCTTCAGCAGGGTCTGGGCACGTAAGTCAAGCGGTTGCATAGCGGATATTGTAGTCAAATTCTGCACCTGCTGAAGGAGAACAGCGTTTGTGGTTTAATTCCGGCTATGGAAAACGAATTTCGCACGATTGCCCTGATCGGTAAATACCAGAGTCCAGAGATCGCCGATTCTCTGCGCGACCTTGTCGCTTATCTGCGGGAACAGGGGCGACAGGTACTGGTGGAGGCAGGTACAGCGCAGTCAGTCGGCAGTTTCTCATGTCCGGCGGCATCCTATGCGGAGATCGGGGCACAGGCGGATTTGGCGATTATCCTCGGCGGTGATGGCACCATGCTGAATGCTGCGCGCCAGCTTGCCAGAAACGACGTTCCGCTGGTTGGTGTGAATCAGGGGCGGCTTGGTTTCATGACCGACATTGCCTGTCAGGAGATGTTGACGAGCATTGCCGCGCTGCTGGCCGGCAAATTTTCCAGAGAGCAGCGTTTTTTACTTGATGCCGAAGTGCTGCGCGATGGCAACTCGCTGTTTCGTACCGCAGCGCTCAACGATGTCGTCGTCAACAAAGGTGAGCTTGGTCGTATGATCGAAATGGAAGTGCGCATCGATGGCGAATTCATCTACGTGCTGCGCGCCGATGGCATGATCATCGCAACGCCAACAGGCTCGACGGCCTATGCGCTGTCAGCCAATGGTCCGATCCTGCATCCGGCCGTGCCGGGAATCGCGCTGGTGCCGCTGTGCCCGCATGCCCTGTCGAATCGTCCGATCACTGTTTGCGACAAGAGCCGCATCGAAATTACCCTGCTGCCGAATCATGATGCACGCATACATTTTGACGGCCAGGAATTTTATGACGCGCGTGCCGGTGATTGTCTACGTGTTGCGCGTTCGCACCATACCATCACCCTGTTGCATCCGCCCGGTTATAGCTATCTCGCCATGTTGCGCGAGAAGCTTCACTGGAGCGAAGTCCCGCGACGCTGATTGCCCATGCTGCGCCGCTTGTTCATCCGCGATTTTGTCATTGTCGACAGCCTTGAGCTGGATTTCGCCGCTGGCTTTGGCGCGTTGACCGGTGAGACTGGTGCCGGTAAATCGATCCTCATCGACGCCTTGTCGCTGGCGCTCGGTGAGCGTGCCGAGGCCGGAGCCAGCGTGGTGCGCACTGGTTGCGAGCGTGCCGAAGTCACCGCTGAATTTGATCTGCCCGGTGATAGCCCGTTGATCGCCTGGCTTCAAGCCAACGACTTCGATGCCGAGGACACCTGCCTGCTGCGACGGGTCATCGACAGCAGCGGGCGTTCCCGCGCTTATGTGAATGGCCTGCCCGCGACACTGGCTCAGTTGCGCGAGGCGGCGGGATTTCTCGCTGACATTCATGGACAGAACGTCCATCATTCACTGCTGCGTGTCGATGCGCAGCGCAGCCTGCTTGATGCGCACGGTGGACTGACTGCGCTGGCGCGCGAGGTCGCAGAAAAATACCGGGTCTGGCAGCATCTGCACGAAGCCAATCTGCATGCTGAGCGTGATGCCGCAGCCAGTTTGCGCGAGCGCGAGACGTTGGCCTGGCAGGTCGAGGAATTGAAGGCGCTGGCCTTCAATCCGGCACAGTGGCAGGAAGACAATCAGGAGCATCGTCGGCTGGGCCATGCCGCCAGTCTGATCGAAGGCAGTGAGGCGGTTCTGGCCATACTCGACGATGGCGAAACGGCCGTTGCGCTGCAACTTGACCAAGTGCTGCTGCGTTTGCGCAGCCTGTGCGAGTACGACGCTGATCTGGGCGAGGTCGTCGATCTGCTCGGCAGCGCGCAGATCCAGTTGCAGGAAGGCAGGCATGCGCTGCGCCATTACCAGCGCAAGCTCGACCTCGAACCACAGCGCCTTGCCGAACTCGAGAGCCGGATTGCCGATGTCATGGCACTGGCGCGCAAGCACCATGTCGCTGTCGAACAACTTTCCGAATTGCTGGTGCAACAGCAGGCGCGACTTGATGAGTTGAGCTTGCTCGCAGATCCGGCAGCATTGGCCGAACGCGCCGCTCAGGCGGGCAAGGATTATCTGAAGTCGGCGAAAAAACTCAGCCAGGGACGCGGCAGGATCGCCGCCGACCTGAGCCGGCAGGTCAGTGAAGCCATGCAGCAGCTGGCGATGGCCGGTGGCTGTTTCGAAGTTGCCCTTGAAGTCCTGCCGGAGGGCGCAGCGTATGGTTTGGAGCGCGTCGAATTCATGGTCGCGGCAAATACCGGGCAGCCGCTGCGGCCTTTGGCGAAGGTGGCTTCGGGCGGCGAGTTGTCACGCATCGGTCTGGTAATTCAGGTCATTGCCAGTCAGGCGTCGCGGACGCCAACGCTGATTTTCGATGAGGTCGATGTTGGCATCGGCGGACGCGTCGCCGAGATTGTCGGGCGCATGCTGCATGAATTGGGACAGGTCAGTCAGGTACTCTGCGTCACCCATCTGCCACAAGTCGCTGCGCGCGCTGACTGGCAGTGGACGGTTGCCAAGGAGTCCGGTAACGGCGTCACGCTGTCGCGTGTCACGGCACTCGACCGTGACGGCCGCATCGACGAGCTGGCACGTATGCTCGGTGGCATGAAAATCACCGATACGACGCGACGCCACGCTGCGGAAATGCTCGGCGCAGCCTGATCCTCATTGCCGTCTTACCCCGCCTTCTTACCTGGGCAATCCTTCTTGACGCAATCCGCATAAAGATAAAGGGCGTGCTCGCGGATTTCAAAGCCACGCTTCCTGGCGATATCCTTTTGGCGCTTCTCGATCTCGGCATCGTGAAATTCCTCGACCTTGCCGCATTGCAGGCAGACCAGATGATCGTGGTGGGTTCCCTCGTTGAGTTCAAAGACAGCCTTGCCTGATTCAAAAAAATGTCTTTGCAGCAGACCTGCCTGTTCGAACTGTGTCAGCACACGGTAGACAGTGGCCAGTCCGATATCCATGTTTTCGCTGATCAGGTGGCGATAGACGTCTTCCGCAGTCATGTGCCGTCCCTTGCTGGCTTCGTTCTTGCGGAACAGGTCGAGAATTTTCAGGCGCGGAAAAGTCGCCTTCAGGCCGCTGCTTTTCAGGTCTTTTGGATTATTCATAACGAGAGACCGGGGTAGTCGCAATGGGCTTATGATATAGTTTTCGTGTTTCGCTGGGTATTCCCCCCTCCGGTTTGCCGTGTTCCAACTTACTTGACCCTCATTGAACAAGCCATGAAGCGTTTTATTGCCCCCTCCTTGCCAGTCGTTGCTGCACTCGCTGCTCTTGGCGGATGTTCGAATATTCCCGAGATCACTTCGGTGCTGACCCCGTATCGCATGGACGTACGCCAGGGTAATTTCGTCACCAAAGAAATGTCGATGCAGCTCAAGCCCGGGCAGACCAAGGATCAGGTGCGCTTCATTCTCGGTACGCCGCTGATCAACGATCTGTTTCACGGCGACCGTTGGGATTATGTCTATCGTTTTCAACCGGGGCATGGCGAGCCGCAGCAGCGTCGCCTGGTCGTATATTTCGTCGATGGCAAGTTGCTGCGCGTGGACGGCGACGTGGTAGCCGACGAAAGCCTTGCCGTCAAAGACAAGTTGCTCCGTACAGAGAGCGAGGTGATTGAGATTGAATCTGCAGCATCTGAAGCCGATGCTGCTGCCAAGGATAAGATCAAGAGCAGCGATATGGAAAAGAACAAGGAAAAGGAAAAGGAAAAGGTCAAAATCAAAGTCAATGCGCTGAAGCTTGAACCGCAGATGACCATGCCGGGCGGCAAATAAGCGCAAATTTGTACGGTATGTACCTTCCCCGTTCCATCGTCCATTTCCAAGAGTGAATTCAATAATTTCATGAGCAAGATTCGTATTGCTATCGTCGGCGCTTCTGGCCGCATGGGCCGCATGCTGATTGAAGTGGTGTCGCAATCCGACGATGCTGTTCTTGCCGCTGCACTCGAACAGCCAGGCAGTCCATGGCTCGGCAAGGACGTCGGCGAATTCATCGGCGAACCCTGCGGTGTGATCATTGGCGCTGATATCGATACTGCGCTCGCACAAGTCGATTGCCTGATCGACTTCACGCGCCCCGAGGGTACGCTGCAGCATCTGGCGGCATGTCGCAAGCGCGGTGTGCATTTGGTGATCGGCACCACCGGTTTCGATCCCGCTGGCAAGCTGGCAATCCAGGAGGCCGCACGCGATATCCCGATCGTTTTTGCGCCGAACATGGCGATCGGTGTCAATGCGGTATTTCGCCTGCTTGATGTGGCCGCGCGTATTCTCAATGAAGGTTATGACGTCGAAGTGATCGAGGCGCATCACCGTCACAAGGTCGATGCGCCGTCGGGCACCGCGCTGCGCATGGGTGAGGTTGTTGCCAATGCGCTCGGCCGTGATCTCGCCGAGTGCGCCGTGTATGGACGTGAAGGTCATACCGGCGAGCGTCCGGCGATGCAGATCGGTTTTTCGACGATTCGTGGTGGCGACATCGTCGGTGACCACACGGTGCTGTTCGCCGGCACCGGCGAGCGCATCGAAATCACCCACAAATCTGCCAGCCGCATGC
>DAOLZE010000183.1:0-5272 GCA_035426125.1 Rhodocyclaceae bacterium | reverse complement strand
GGCAGCCAAGACATTTGTTCAGGTCGAGAACCATCGATACCTGACGTTGACGTTTTGCTGGATTTGCGGTTTGTGTCATTGATTAATCTCCTCAGGCCGTCGTTTTTGTTGATTTAACGACCGGCTTGGCACCAGTTTTCTGGCCGTGCCACGGTTTGATGCCGATGCGCGTGTCCTGCACCGCGCTGCCCGGCTGAAAGCGGTTCATGGCATGGTTGATGTGACCATAACCGCCGGCCATGTGCAGCGGGTTGACCAGGCCAGGGATCAGCCATTTGTAGGACTCGTGATTCGGGAACTGGTGTGGCTCCCAGGCATGGTAGTAATAGGCAACACCCGGACGCACCATGGGCGCCAGCTTGACGCGCATGCGCACCGAGCCATAGTTGTTGAAGATCTCCACGTACTCGAAATCCTTGATGCCGAGTTTGGTGGCGTCATTCGGATTGATGTACACCAGTGGCTCGCCGCGTTGCAGGCGCAGCATCATCGGGATGTCGCGCCAGGTCGAATGGATCGACCAGCGCGCATGACAGCTGACGAACTGGAACGGATAGTCACCTCCGGCCTTGGGGCTCGCCTTGTGTGTGGTGAACTGCTCACGCGACTCGATGAACCAGGGATGGTCGATGAAGCTTGTGATGCGGCCGCTATACGTGGGCCAGGGCTCCTTATGTACCGTGAAGCGCGTCAGCGTGGTGAGTACGCCCTCACCCTTCCAGTCCGGATTGTTCAGTGCAGTAGCCTGGACGTTCTTGCCGGTAGCGGTGAACTTGGCGATACCAGTCTGCTTGAGCCCTTCGACGGTCATGCCGACAGTCGATTCGCTCTTGAGGATTTCTTCGGTGACCTTGTCGTCGTCATGCGGGCCCAGTGTGCCCTGGTTGGTGTAGCGCTGGTGGATGGTTTTGAAGTCGATCTCGCCACGACCGCAGCCGTCGGTCGCCGGCAGATTCTTCTCCTTGGCGTATTTCTCCATCGCTTGCGTCAACAACCAGTAAATTTCCCACTCGCCTTTCGACTCGGCGAGTGGCGGCACGGCGGCGTCGCAATAGTGCAGATACGGAATGTAGGACATC
The DNA here is from genome assembly GCA_035426125.1 of Rhodocyclaceae bacterium. Lineage (GTDB taxonomy): Bacteria > Pseudomonadota > Gammaproteobacteria > Burkholderiales > Rhodocyclaceae > Sterolibacterium. Next base: position 4,193 of record DAOLZE010000183.1, on the reverse strand, counting down.
GTGTATTTGATGCCGGTCTTCTCGTACCAGCCGGCCGCCGGCAGAATGTAGTCGGACTGCGTGCCGGTGAAGGAAAACTTCGGGTTGATGTCGACGATGCAATCCATCTGATCCCACATCGAGTCTTTCAGATATTGCGGCATATTGTTGCGACGCAGGAGGTTCGAGCCACCGCTGAAAAATATCTTCGGCGAGCTTTTGCGCGGCAGTCCCGGCGCCCATCCCTTATCGTGGCTTTCCTTGTAATACTCGGAGAGCTCGCGCGGTTGCATGCCGTGCTGCTCGCGATCCAGTGCAGCGCGATATTCCGGTGACTTCATGTTAACTTCGACGACATCGCTGGTGCACAGCTTGTTGCGCAGATAGTTGTTCTCACCTGCGAGAGCCACATCGGATTCGGTCTTGCGCTTCTTGATGATGTCGATGACGGCGTTGAACAGATCCTTTGGCGGCATCGCATTGAGCATGACGGCGAGGCGACCGGTGGCGCCCCCTTTCTCCATCTGCATGGCGTTGCCGAAGCCGTCGAGGTCGACCCAGCCCGTCGCCTGGTAGCCAGAGCCCTTTTTACCGAGTGCGCCCTTGAGCATCAGGCAGAGCAGCTTGGCGCGGTTCATCAGATCGGAATGAACAAAGCGGTTTGAGCCCCACGACGACAGCACCATCGGGCGCTGCGCCTTGGCCCAGCCTTCGGCGAATTTCCTGATCTGGTCGACATGCAGGCCGGTCACTTCGGCAGTGTGCTCGAAGGTCCATGGGCCGAGATGTTCCTGAAGCATGGCACCGACCGGGACCACCGTGACTTCCTGTCCGTCGTGCAGCTTGATGGTCCATTGACCGTCGATCGGCGGTTCGAAGTCGAGTGTCAGATTGCGCGTGGTGTTGTTGAGACAGGCGGGTGCCGGCACTGGCGCTTTCTTCTGTGGGTGCCACATATAGAGCTGCGTTTCCTGGCCGCCATTGACGAGATCCGCTTCGCGCAGGAAACGGCCTGTATCGAGACGCACCAGCATCGGCAGGTCGGTCTGTTCGCGAACGTAGGGCAGATCGATGGAATTGGTTTCCAGCAGATGGCGTGCCACGGCCAGGCCCAGTGCGGCGTCGGTACCGGTCTCGATGGGCAGCCACTGGTCGGCATGGATGGCGGTGGCCGAATACTGCGGATCGATGACCACCAGTTCCGAGCCGTTGTAGCGCGCTTCATAAAGAAAATGTGCATCCGGAATCTGCGTCACCGACGGATTCATCATCCAGACAACGAGGAAATCGGAGAGGAACCATTCATCCGACGAGCCACCCAGGTGTGCGGCACCGACGGTAATCGAAGCGCCCAGATTGAGGTCGCCGATTTCCGCCCAGTTGTCGGCGAACAGGCCACCAGCCATGAACTGGAACTTGAAGCGGCCGGCCGTGCTGGCACCAAAGTCAAAGTTCGGGCCGAGATCCTGATAGATCGTGTCCGTGCCCCACTTGGCGGCTGCATCGACAGTTTTTTCGGCGATTTCCTTCATCGCCTGATCCCAGGAAATTTTCTCCCACTGGCCGGAGCCGCGTGGGCCGACGCGCTTCAGCGGTACTGTGGTGCGCGACGGACCGTACATGACTTCGGTGTAGCAGGCGCCTTTCTGGCAGCCGCGCGGATTGAAGTCGGGGACGCCGGGTTCGGATTGCTCATAGGTGGCGGTCTGCTCTTCGCGCACGACGATGCCATCCTTCACATACAAATCCCATTCGCAGGCCGAGCGGCAGTTGGCCCAGCCATGCGAACCCTTGGTGATTTTGTCCCAGGTCCAGCGCTGGCGGTAGAGATCCTGCCAGTTGTTGAGTTTTGGCGTACTGCGCGGACCAAGACCTGTTTTTGCACCGGCCTTGAACTTGAAGTGGAACAGTGGCAGGCCAATAACGGCGCCAGCGGCAACAGCGGTTCCCGCAAGAATGAGAAACTTGCGCCGGCTGGTCGATGCGATACCTGAATTTCCCATGTTTACTGCTCCGCTTGGTAATCTTGATAAACCCGATTCGCCATTATCGGCAAGATGTTCATGGTCGGCTCTTGTCTTGTCGAGCGCTTCACCATGACAACTGATGAGGTGGTTTTATTGCAGCAGATGCGATTGTAACCCCTCGACAAGTGCTCATTTTGTTGGCAGGGACGGGTACTGCCCAAATTGGGCAGTACATTGTTCCCCGATTGGACAGGTGACGTTGCAGGGTTGCAATGATTTTGCCATTCACGTGCGGCTTACATGCCCTGTATGCGCAGTGAGCGTGGGATGGGACAAGAGGCCGGGCAACTGAGCGCAACGATGCGCCTCAGGGTGCAACAAAGACTGCGGTGCTGATTCGATCATTCAATAAAAAAAGCGCGGTCGATGCCGCGCTTTTTTATTGGCTAATTTCGATTCGAAAAGGGGTTTTTCTACAGCCTCAACGATATGCAACCGTTGGCTGCATGACCGAGGCGACAACTATCTTGACGCGCGCCGAGCCGAGTCATCAATATGTAGGCGATACAAGCCGGCTCCTTTTGAAAAGAATCAGGCTGCACGAGGCAGCCTGATGAATTCGGTAAGCTGAGTGAGACAATCGCTCAACGCTCTGCATTTAGGTCAGCGCTCCCAACTCGGTGAGTATTATCGAGCAATATTTCGTTGTGCGTCAACGTCAGTGCGCCATTGGCCACACACATGGGTAATTATCACGAACCTGCTGCCGCCATCATTGCGATAGCTGCGAGCATAACGGCCCCCCTCGCTTGTTCGCTTTTAGCGTTGCCTTCAGCGAGCCAAGTGGCAAATGTTTCGCAGTTCCATGCAAAAACATCATACGTTCGTGGATTCAGAAGAATAAGTTCCAAGCGTTCACGCACCATTTTGGTCTTTTCCAACGGCACAACCCGCATGATGTTTACGTCATGGCCATCAGCAAATCCGCCAGGCGTTGTAATTCTCAGCCCCTGGTCGTTCGTGTAATCAACTACGCGACCGTCAGGAAAATAGACGCCCCAATGTGTTCCGGGACCGCTCTTTTTGGGTCGAGTGATAACGAGAATCTTTTCTTGAAAAAAATACATGGGTACACCTCAACTTTTAGATTGGGAAAGGAGCCACAGTAGCGCGGCGACCACCCCGGCCCCAACGAGAAGCTTCTTCACTTCTTCTTGAGCCTCAACTTTTCGAACATCAGCTGTTTGCCGAAACTGTTGCATGAGAGCGAATTGATAGGATGAAGGAGTTGCAATTCCTCGTTCCCATTTTGAAACGGTCATGAAATGGGAACCGAACAGTTGGCCGAACTCGACTTGGGAAAGCCCCAAATCTTTTCGCAATTGGGCAATTTCGCTAGAAATCATAATAAGCCAAAGTATAAGCTATACATTAAGCTATTGCAAGTAGCCGAGATGGGGGCGAAAATATACAGCGACATATATGTCGCTATAGTAGTAAACATATTGACGGGAGCAATTCTTTTGAAGATACTGACAACAATCAAATTGTGGAACAGCTAAAAATGAGCGTCATAGAACAACCTGTTAGTAATAGCCCACTCCGGGAGAAGTGGGGTGAAGCACTTAATGGCGGATTTCTAGTGATTCCCTCAGCTCTCCTCCGACATCAGTACCAGCTCAGTCTGGAGTGTGGGGAAACGCTTGTCCTATTGAACCTGTTAATGTCATGGTGGAAATCTGATGATCTGCCATTTCCTCAGACTTCAACTCTCGCAAAACGGATGGGCGTCTCTAGGCGGACAGTTCAGCGCCACATTGAAAGCCTAGAAGGGAAAGGGCTGATTCGTCGGATCTGGAATTCAGCTCGCCAGGCTGACAGGCGAGCGACGGCCCGATATGACTTAAGCGGGATCGTGGCGGAACTGAAGCGACTGGGGAGCGTTCCCCACTCACCCCGGCGAGTTGAGATTACCGATGGTAAGGGTGGGCTGGACGACACAGCGACGCGGCTGCCCCATTCGCAGGTCGTGGAAGACTTGCATTAGTGAGGAATTTGGAAAAGTCCTGCCAAATATCTGTCGTTTCCTTTGCAGAGGGAATCGAGGTGTCCAAAACCACGATTGCGCAAACGGCAGAATCGATGACGCTGAACCAAGGTCTCCAAAACCTGCACTTCGGCTCTCGCAGGCGTTTATCTTATACCGCGAGTTCAAGTTCGAAGTGCAATTTTGATTAATTGGGTAGA
>DAOLZE010000182.1:0-5333 GCA_035426125.1 Rhodocyclaceae bacterium | reverse complement strand
TCCTGTCGCAGCCGTTCCACGTCGCTGAAGTCTTTACCGGATCCCCCGGCAAGTTTGTTTCCCTTAAAGAAACGATCAAGGGCTTCAAGGGTATCTGTGCGGGCGAATACGATCATCTCCCGGAACAGGCCTTCTACATGGTGGGCGGTATCGAGGAAGTTATCGAAAAGGCGAAAACGCTGTAATAGGCGTTTCGAGCAAAGGAGCCAGTCATGGCAATTTCCGTTCATTGTGATGTCGTCAGCGCAGAAGAGTCGATCTTCTCGGGTCTGGTCGAATTCGCCGTTTTCCCTGGTGAGGCCGGCGAGCTTGGTGTGCTGCCGCACCATACGCCGCTGCTGACCCGTATCAGGCCGGGTACGATTCGCCTGAAGCTCCAAGGTCAGACGGATTTCGAGTTGGTATATGTTTCCGGTGGAATGCTGGAAGTTCAGCCCTCCATGATTACCGTGTTGGCCGATACGGCTATACGCGCCCATGATCTGGATGAAGCCAAGGCCATGGAAGCCAAGAAGCGTGCAGAAGAAGCACTGGCCAACCGTAACGCCGAAATGGACTACGCTGCTGCTGAATCCGAACTGGCGCAGGCGATTGCCCAGTTGCAGGCCATTCAGCGTTTGCGCAAGTCGATACACTGATACCCGCAGTGCGAATGAAAAAAGGGCAGCCTAGGCTGCCCTTTTTACTTTTACCGAAAGTCAGCTAAGGGATCAGCAGCCCAAAACGTTTCTCAAGGCGGGCTAAGTCATCGCGCAAGAGATCAACCGCGTCGCAGAACTGCGTTATGTGGCGACCAGAAGTCAGCAAAGTCGATTCGTCGGTCGCATATTCTTTTAGATTGGCGCCTAGGCGACCAAGTGCAGAACGGTGCCAGACAACGCCGTCCACCAGAAATCGAGCCAGACGTCGGGCTGGAATGTCACCTATGATGTTAGCGATATCTCCCTCGTAATCCCACTTTAGGTTCCTGAAAACGAAGGCGAGTGCTTCCGCAAAACTTGCTGCCCCGGTCAAGCGGGCGGATGTGAATACGCTGGCGGGATCCGCCAGTAGCTTGAACGGTGCGTCGGAACCGAACGATATGGTGACGTCGGAAGAGCATCCTGAAGATGCCAACGAAAACAGGCCAACCTGATCGACCGTAAGAGCTATCCGCAACGGACCGCCTTCTATTGTTGCCGTTTGACCGCTGAAAGGCAGAAGCCGCTGGCGCGGCCAAGCCTCCTGTTCAAGCAGACGGTTTAACAGCGAAACAACGACAGAATCAATTGCCGGCATGTAATTGGATATAGGGGTAGCGGGCTGGGTTGCCGATCAAAAGGAAAGGAACTTGCTGCGGCCTAAAACTTGAAACCCCGATGCAATGCGACGACGCCCAGTGCCAGATTGAAATACTCGACATTTTCCAGTCCCGCACCGGTCATCAATTCCTTGAGTTCCTCCTGGCCCGGGTGAACCCGAATCGACTCTGACAAGTAGCGATAGCTGTCGGAGTCATTAGTGACAAGTTTTCCGACACGGGGAATGACATGGAACGAATAGAAGTCGTAGGCAGGCTTGAGCGGTTGCCATATCTGTGAAAACTCAAGGACAAGTAAACGTCCGCCCGGCCGCAGTACGCGATACATCTCGGCCAGTGCGATGTCCTTGTGGGTCATGTTGCGCAAGCCAAAGGCGACGGTGACGCAGTCGAACCAGTCATCCGGGAATGGGAGTTTTTCCGCATCGCACTGGGCAACCGGCAGAATATAGCCCCTGTCGAGGAGGCGATCGCGACCTCTGGCGAGCATCGCATTGTTGATGTCCGTCAGCCAGACCTGGCCGGATTTTCCGACGATCTTGGTGAAAGCCAGGGAAAGATCGCCGGTACCCCCGGCGACATCGAGAACACGCGATCCTTCACGAACGCCACTACGCTGGATGGTGAATGCTTTCCACAGGCGATGCATGCCACCTGACATCAGATCGTTCATCAGGTCGTAACGGCTGGCGACCGAGTCGAAAACCTCGGCGACGCGCCTTGCTTTTTCGCGCTCGGCAACCGTTTCGTAGCCAAAATGGGTGGTTTCTTTTTTCATGACATTAATGGTGATGACCGCAACTGCCGCCTGTGGGCTGGGATGTAGTATCGATGTCGCGCGACAGACCGTTTGATTCGATCTGCTTCAGGTATTCCTGCCACAGATCGTCGTGATGTTTACCCAGGTTATAGAGTAGATCCCACGAATAGAGTCCGCTATCGTGTCCATCGGAGAAGATTGGGCGGATTGCGTATGTGCCAACAGGCTCGATGCGCTCGATGTCGATGCCGCGCTTGCCCGTCTGAAGGGTTTCCTGGCCTGGCCCGTGGCCCCGAGCTTCAGCGGATGGGGTGAAAACCCGCAGGTATTCGAAGTCCAGCGTGAAGCGCTCGCCGCTTTCATAGGCAATTTCCAGAAGGCGTGACTTCTGGTGCAGTCTGATTTCGCTAGGAATTGGCGTGTCGCGTTCTATGCCAGCCATAAAACCTCCTTGATGAGTACGATAGTCTACCGCACTCATGGCGCCGACGAGACGAAATGAGCTGAGTCAAAGAGGTTCGTACGAAACTCGGTCGAAATCGACCCCGCGCTGACGAACGTGTTTCATACGAAGCAACAGCGTTTTCTCGCTAACATATACCTCCAGTGTGCCGCTGGCTTGATACATTCCACTCGGAATGACGATTGAACCCTCTTGACGCAAAGCGTCGATCGCGGGCAACAAAAATCCCCGAACATAGCGATCTGCATGCGCTGCGCTGGTCGACGCATGACGAACGCTGACTGCCTCCGGCACGCCAGGAAGGACCGAAACACCAACGATCAGGTCGCCGTTGTTCTCCTGCATCAGCCAACTGGCTTGGCCGAGAAGGAAACGTTCCCCATCATGTGGGCAAAGTGCTAGTAACTGACTATGGGCAAAACGCTCAACTGGGTGACTGCAACTCAGACGAAAACCGTTGGCTGAATGATTGATTACGGTCCATTCGTCGATCGGGAAATTGAGACGTGGTTTGATGCTCAGGGACTGTCCGGGGGTCGCCTGGTCGCGGAAGGTGAACAATGTGTTGAACTCTGCCCGCGAGTAAGTGCTAGCCGAGTCGGGTTGAATAAACTCGGTGCCACCGACGAAGTAGTGCATGGCTTCAAAGCCGACTGCTACCCGTGCCATGCCTTCGGAAGTAAAGCGCCTGAAGCGGCGTGGCGATGCTGTCTGCGTCCAGGGCCGGGAAATTTGTTCCAGCAACTGGATGACATGCCCGCTGGTGTCTTCGCCCAGGCCAAGCTGGGTCGGTGTCATACGCTGGTGCAACTGGGCCAGCATATGGCTAAGTTGCAGCCCCAGGCGGCTGGTATCGAGTCGACGGGCATCGTCGCCGACGTGATCCGTCGCACTGGTTGGATGGATGGGCTGATCTTTCATCAGTTCGATGATGTAGGGTGGCACCTCGTATTCGTCATCGAGTCGATGCAAAGAAACCAGCGGGCCCCACATGCCTGCCCAACGCCGTATCAGGTTGAGGTTGCGAACGCTATTGCTATATGGACTGGCAACCTCGATCAACAACAGGGTTACGTACGCGGCCGCACAATGGGTGGCCTGCAAATCGTTTTCCAGGGAGTCGTTGACCGGCGTGTAGATGATTCCCCATTGTTCGGCGGTTTCATAGTAGCCATGCAACTCGTGCCAGATGCCTGGGGGAATTTCACGACGCGCACGGTAATGCTCAAGAATGATCATTCCCGAGTAATACAAGCAGCGGTGGAGAATCGTTGCCAGTAGCGCGGAATACTGCGGGTTGTCCGGCATAGGCTCCTGTAGCTGTGCGCAGAGGGCATAGCCCTTGGACATGCGTTTCCAGGCTGAAAGTACTTGCTGGAATATCTGGTCTTCGCCCTCAGAAAGCGGCAAAGGCCTATTGTGATAGTGCCTGGCCATCTCTTCTTCGACAAAATGAATTGGCACCCTGGCCTGTTCGAGTAGCGCGAGCAAAATACCCGTCTCGGGTGGATTGTCGAGAAGGGCATCGAGGAATTCGATGAGCTGTTTTTCAGCCAGTGGCGGATTGGCCAGCGGCAACTGCGCCAAGTAGTTGGCGCCAGTTTGCAGATCGGGAATCGACAGTGAGGGAGACGTCATATTCATGTTGGTCGGCCTGGATGTTCTTTGGGAAGCATTCTATTGTGTAGTGCCTGACGGAAGTCATCGTCATCGACGACAGGGCGCCGTTGTGGAAGATCGCGTTGTACGCTACCCCAAACCGGTTCGGGAAAGTGGCGGTCGTCCAGCCAGCGCGGGATGACATGCCAGTGAAGATGCGGCGTCATGTTACCGAAGCTGGCGAGATTGATCTTGTCCGGTGTGAACAGCGCGCGTATGACTTCTTCCACGCCAAACACCACCGCCATCAGCGTCTGGCGTTCGACCGGGTCAAGGTCAGTCATCTCACGGACATGAGCCGTCCAGATTACGCGACAAAAGCCCGGGTAATGCGGATCGTCTATGCGAACAACGCGACAGGTCGGCGATTCCCAGAGAACCGATCCACCTGCCGTCGCGCATAACTCGCAGATCTTGCCGTCCATCCCGCCGTTCCTGATTCTTTAAGGTTGCAAGGATTGCACTTGCATATAAATACTGCAAGTGCTTCGCTACCGGCTTATAGAGCGGTTGCGGTCGACCGTCAAAAATGGCCAAAATTCAAAGCAGGACGCGCTCTATTCCCCCCGAGTTGGCTTTGCCGACGTAATCTGCCATCCAGTTTTCGCCGAGCAGATGTTTCGCCACCTCGACGACAATATAGTCAGCCTTGGTGCCGGCATCGTCGTCGTAACGGGAAAGTCCCTGCAGGCAGGCAGGGCACGAAGTCAGGATCTTGACGTTGCCCTGGAAGCCATCGGCGCGCAGCTTGGCGGCGCCCGTTTCGATCTCCTGCTGCTTGCGGAATTTCACTTGCGTCGCAACATCGGGGCGGGCATAGGCGAATGATCCGGCATCGCCGCAGCAGCGGTCGGTCAGCGGAACATCCTGACCCATCAGCGATTTGGTTACGGCAAGCGGCGCGTAAACCTTCATCGGCGTATGGCAGGGGTCGTGGTACATGTAGCGTGTTCCGGTAACGCCTTCCAGCTTGACGCCCTTTTCCATCAGATATTCGTGGATGTCCAGCAGGCGGCAGCCGGGGAAAATCTTCTCGAACTGATATTTCTGCAACTGATCCATGCAGGTGCCGCAGGAAACGATCACCGTCTTGATGTCGAGATAGTTCAGCGTATTGGCAACGCGGTGGAAGAGGACGCGATTGTCGGTCG
>DAOLZE010000181.1:0-5340 GCA_035426125.1 Rhodocyclaceae bacterium | reverse complement strand
CTTATTCGTCATCCGGGCCTCCTCCATACTTCATTTCAGGCAATGGAATGGAAAGCTCGATGCCCTTGGTGAAGGCGATCTCGACATCGCGATTCGAATCCACTTCGATGACCGGAAACACTTTCTCGGCGAGCGAGATGTAGTAATTGGCGAGACGATCGAGCGCCTTACCCATGCCGCTGGCAATGCCCGCGCGCATTTCCTCGCCGGCATGCGGCTGAGTCACCGAAGTGCCGAATGTCGAAACCGTCGTCGTCGAAGACTGATTCTCGATGCCCTTGCCGATGCCACTGACCACGCCGGCCAGCAGTCCGGTAGCCAAAATCTGCCCCTGCTTGCTGATCAGGCGGCCACGGATACCCAGCTTGCCGTCCTCGCCATACACCGACCCCTGGGCTTTGACTTCCAGCACCTGGCCGTCGTTTCTGATGCAGCTCAGCGACTCGATCCGCACATAGGCCCGTTCCGAGCTGATATCACCATAGCCGGCGCCGACCACCATGCAATCGCGCACATTGGCGCGGAAGTGATTCGGCAGGACGGCCAGATCCTTGATGCGCAACATCACCGGCAAGGGATTGCTTTGCGCCTGGCCACCCGTGGGCGCATCGATGCCGCCCAGGAGCGATGCCTTGACGAAGCCGACCGGCAAATAGGTCTTGCTGGTCATTCTTTGCGTCTCGGCCTTGCCGCCGACGGGCGATGAGGTTGATGAGGCTGGCGATTTACCCGGCGCCGGCGTCAGCGAATCGGGCTTGGCGCCTAGACGCACATGGCCGATTTCTACGGAGGGCTCGATATAAGAAGAACCGCCATAAGCCTCCGGATTCCGGTTGCTCGCATTCGGCGCCGGCGGCAACGTGACACTACCGCCCTGCCCCTGCGCCACCGACGACGGGGAACCCGGCGGGAATTTCGCCGGCGGTGTAATCAGCGGCGTTAAAGCCTTGGCGACCGGGGTGGTGGCTGGCGCCGGTTGGCTTTGCGTGAGAGGGGGAACCGCCTGCGCCGAAGCATTGCCTGCCTTGGCACGTACTTCCTGCTCGATGGCGTTGAACCTCGTGAGCAAGTCCTTGGTGGTCTGCTCCTCGTGCGCCAGACGGGCATCATGATCGGCGACCTTGGTGCCGGCGGTGCCGATCCAGCGTTCGCGCAAATCCACCGATTCGCCGGCGGCGGCAATATGGGTCGTGAGAACCTTTTGCTGATCGACCACTTGCTGCTTCGGCTTTTCTGTCGAGGTGGCGAAAATCAGATACAGGCCCAGATACAGCGCCACCAGGAGAGCGCCCACGACCATGTATTGCCTGGTCTTGCCGGACTTCAAGCCGGGGATCAGCGTGGACGGTGTGCCGCTGCCTGCGCCCTTGGAAAACAGACTGGAGAGGTTAAAGGCCATGGCTTATTTAGCCTCCCGAACGACGCGCACAACCGCCGCTTCACCGGGCGCCAGAATGGTCTGCACCAGGCCGACTGCGGCCACGCCTTCGGTCAGCAATTCGCGTTCATCCAGAACCATCGGCGCTTCAGTCACATTCGTCACATTGGTCAGTTGATACGCTTCCACGACCCAGCGCGGATGCCCCTCGTAGCGTCGTAGCAGCGTGAAGCGCGCCTCTTTCCAGAGTGCGACGGGCTTGTTGATCTCGGTCACTTGCAAACCAGGCGGAACCTGATCGGCAGCCACCGACTTCAACAGATTGATCAGCTCCTTTTCGTGATTCGGCAGACGCTTGCCGAGCGTCGGCGCCAGGGCAATGGCTCGATCGCGGATGATCAGGGAGTCGGCAGGAATATCCAGCGGCACCAGAACCAGGGTGTAGGTGGCGGTCTCTGTCGAGACAAAGATGCTGGTCGCCGGCGGCATCTTCGTGCCGGTGGGTTGTATATAGACCTCGCCCTTCGTCTCGTCGGTCGAGACGGTCAACGTTCCCGATGGATTTTTCTCGGTGCGGATGCTCGAACCCAACACATCGGTGATGCGCGCCCCATCCACTCGAATGCGCGTCGGATCCTTCAGCGAAATCTTCGCCGTCATCGAGCCGCCGTCGCGCACATCCAGAACAACCGCAGCATGTGCGACGACAAACGATTGAGCCAGCAAGGCCAGGCTGGCGGCAAGACCCGCCTTAATGAGCATCGGTTTCATTGAGTTGTTTGGCAAGATCCACATTTTGTGTCTCCGTAAATTCGACAAGTTGCGCGCGCCCGCCATCCATCTGGAAACGCACGAAGAAATTCCGTTCCTGATCGGCGACGTGATTGCCGTTGATCAGCGTATGAAACCGCCCAGTCATGAGCGCGGCCAGTTTTTCCGGATGGGTGCGGATGGTCTGCATCACGAAATAGGTCGAGGTGTTATCCCGTTTCATGCTCTGTGCTGACAGGGTTTGACGTTCCTTGAGCTTGCCGTGCAAAGACGGGTGGGCGTACTGCAACAGGAGGCTCGCCTTGTAGTCGATGTTGTCCGGCGTTACATCGAGCACCAGACTGCTGATCCAAAGCGCCATCTGCTGAATGTACGAATCGGAAGCCGCATCCGCCGTCACCCAGAAGCTCTTTTCGATCACCGGGGGTGTGACCACCGTCCGATCCCGGCCCAGCAAATTGAGCATCAGAATCAGGGCGAGGAAGATGACGACGGCCTGGATGATGGCGACGATCTGCATTCGCCGGTTCGACGCCTTGACCTGATCCAGGTCGTCGGCATAGCGTTCTGAGTCCATTTCAACCTACCATTTCTTGTTGGGCGGAAGGCGGCAGCGCGCGCGTGCGGCTGAGGAAAGGCGGCAGGCACCAGTAGAGGAAGTGCTTGAAGAATGCTGGATGCTTGGCTGCCTTGATGCGCGAAACCGTGCGGGCGAGGAAGAAGCCCAGGGCCACGCCGATCACCAGGCTCATGGCGGTGCCGCGCAACATGCCGAAGAATGCGCAGAACGAGAACGGCAAGGCGACATCCAGTTCCCAAAGCCCAATCTTCCATGGATCATCCAGGCGCCGCAGGATGTAACTCTGTTCGCTGCTCATTCCTGTGACTCCTCAGATCACTGCGCCGAGAATCGCGCCGCCGATCGACAGGCCGACTGCGCCGAAAATCATTGCACCGATATAGAACAGCACCGGCCCCATGTTCTTGAGAGCAGCCAGAGTGATGAATGCGACGACGAAGGAAATGAAGCCGACCAGCGCCTTGATACCTGGACCGAGGCTGGACAGTTGTGTCAGTGCAGTTGAAAGCGGGCCGGTGATGGTGGCCAGGGAATTCAAGTCGACCGCGCCGGCGACCGAGGACAGAAACATCCCGGTCAGCGCGGGGATAGCGATGACCTTGATTCGGCGCGCAGGTTGCTGAAAATACTGCTTCATGAAATTACTCCTTGGTGGTGATTAACAAAGCGGTGATATCGGCGAGCGCACGCTTAAGTACTCGCTCCTGGAAGCCCGGTATCGCCATGGCTTCCTCGACGAAAGCCGTGGCGATATCCTTGAGATCGAAGCGCACCGGCATCCGCTCACAGGATTTCCAGGACTGAATCGATTTGAGCTGGCTGAATGCGGCATCCGTGACCAGCACGGCCTTATAGCCGGGCGTGTGCTGTCTGGATGATTGGCGCGTCGGATTGGTCATGGCGTCATTGCATGGAAAGGGAGCTCATCAACAATGCCCGGTGGTATGCAGGTTCCGCATGGCTCGATAGACGCGCCATGCGTAGGCCGCCCTGACCTGCTTGCATTCATTGCTCTTGAGCTTGGTGCAAGCTGCGTTGTAGGCACCGGTCGCTTCCCAGGTGTCGCCGTAGCGAGCTTTCTGTTCGGCGAGGATGTAGGCACCGACATGGATATTGAGACAGGGGTCGCCGGTCAAAGCGCTACGGGTGATGCCGTAGCGCGCGAGGCGCGGCAGATTTCCCGAGTTGATCTGCATGACGCTCAAGTCTTCCGTGCCGTTTGCATTGACATGGATGGCGTCGGTACGCAAATGCGACTCGACGCAGGCGTGCGCGACCAGTTCCGTCGGATCGACGTGATAGCGGGCTGAAGCCCTTTCCCAGCAGGAAGGCGGGGATGCCAAGGAACCGCAAGAATGAATCGCGGTGAAGAAGGACACTATGACGACAGGAAAACAGCGCACGATGGATTCACATTTGAAAATGTGCGCGCAAGTTATCAGCCGAACCCATCGAAAACCCGGACAAAGATTTGTCCGGATTTATACGAGGTGTGTATGCTAGGCCTTTGAAACCTATGGGCGTTCACATCTCAAAGAGATGACGCCATACGAAAAAAGAATAACAGATGGAACACGGAATCTTCAGGGAAAGATACTTTGGCTACCCGATTTCCGTGATTGATATGCTTAGCTCGTCTTCTGCGTAGGTGTATTTCGGTTTATAAGTACTCACCAAGAACGCTTCTACCTCACTGGTTAGTTCGGGTGCTCGGGGCTCCAACTTTGGTTCGTAATATTTCTCAAACGTACCATCGTCTTCGTCTTCGCTGAAATGATGGACTATCGGTTCAATACCCGGCTGAACCGCAAAATCGAAGGTTGGAAATATGTTCGCTTCATCGTATCCATCTACATCTAACATCAGCAGCGAAACCTCGAAAGGCGCGCGTAGGTACCGCTGATTGAGAGCGTCTTCAAGCGTTAGGATGGATTGCATCTTGTGATGTCCGGTAAGGCGGTTCCAAATGTCCTGAGAAAATGCCTTGCCAATGTAATGCACTTGGTAGTCTAGATAGTCCCGGATGCTGCCAATGACATTGGCTCTCAATCTCTTATCCAAGTATGCGTATAGGAACATGTTTGGGCTGAACCACCCCAGAAACTTTTCGTCCAGCGTAAAGAGCGTCCCGAAACCGACTTACCCGGAATCAGTCGAAGCGAACATCAATCTGCTTTCCATCAGGCTTCGTGCAAACCCCGGCTGGAGCTTGGCCTGAATTCCAAGCCAGCAGGCACCGAATCGTTTCCCCATTTTGGGTACGCAGTACCGGCGATGCCAAACTCCTTATGTGATCTCTATCCATGCCGCTGGTAATTCGGTCGTAATGTTTGCCGGGGCCAAATAATTGACGCAGTTTTGCGAGGTCTTGATGATGCTGGATCACAAATCCTCGCCCCTCATACCGCGCTCCTTCGAGTTCCAGAACCATGACCGGCGGTTGCGTGCCCTCGTGTCTGAAGGAGCCCGTGACGGGAGGCGAGTCGTTCTCTGATACCAGTTTATGGGTATGCCCGGCACATCCGGAAATCGTCACGCCCAGAAAACAAGTTGCGAGAATTTTTGTCATCGCAGACATGCGACCTCCCTTCTACTTCAACACGAAGCGAAC
>DAOLZE010000180.1:0-5367 GCA_035426125.1 Rhodocyclaceae bacterium | reverse complement strand
CGTCTACCACTGTCTGCACGGCACGGAGCACTCGCTCATCCTCGCCTTCACAATAGACGATGCGCTGCGGACTCTTTTTTGCCGCTGCAAAAACCGGGCGCATCTGCAGACCCGATTGATAGACGAATTCCGACAATTGATCGCGATAGGCCTCGATATCGGCAAGTGGTCGTGTGGCGACGCCGGAATCCATGGCCGCCTTGGCCACCGCCGGGGCAACCTTCATCACCAGACGCGGATCGAATGGCTTCGGAATCAGATAGTCCGGGCCGAACTTGATATCTTCGGTTCCGTAGGGGGCGTTTGCCACATCCGGCTGTTCGGCGTGCGCCAGATCGGCAATCGCCCAGACTGCGGCAACCTTCATCGCCTCATTGATCGTCGTCGCACCGACATCGAGTGCGCCGCGAAACATATAGGGGAAGCACAGCGCATTATTGACCTGGTTCGGATAATCGGAGCGCCCGGTGCCGATGATTACATCGGAACGCGTCGCCTTGGCGAGTTCTGGCGTGATTTCCGGATCCGGATTGGCCATGGCCAGGATGATCGGATTCGCCGCCATGGTCTTGAGCATTTCCGGCTTAAGGGCGCCAGCGGCGGACAGGCCGAGGAACACATCGGCATCCGGAGTAATGTCGCCAAGCGTGCGAGCGTTGGTTTCTTGCGCATAGCGCGCCTTCGATGGATCGAGGCAGGCATCGCGTCCCACATACACGACGCCCTTGCTGTCGGCGATGAAAACGTTCTGCGGATTGAGGCCGAGACTGACCAGCATGTCCAGACAGGCGATCGCTGCCGCGCCTGCACCGGAACAGACCAGCTTGATCTTGCCCATTTCCTTGCCAACAATGCGCAGGCCATTTAGCACTGCGGCGGCGGCGATGATTGCGGTACCGTGCTGGTCATCGTGGAAAACCGGAATTTTCAGGCGCTCGCGCAGTTTCTTTTCGATGTAGAAACACTCCGGCGCCTTGATGTCTTCAAGATTGATACCGCCGAAAGTGGGTTCGAGCGCAGCGATGATGTCGATCAGTTTGTCCGGATCGTTCTCGTTGACTTCGATATCGAAAACATCGATACCGGCGAATTTTTTGAACAGCACACCCTTGCCTTCCATCACCGGCTTGCCGGCCAGTGGGCCGATGTTGCCCAGGCCCAGCACTGCGGTGCCATTGGTGATGACTGCGACAAGATTGCCACGCGATGTGTATTTGTAGGAATTGGCAGGATCGAGAACGATTTCTTCGCAGGCGGCTGCAACTCCCGGTGAGTAGGCCAGCGCCAGATCCTGCTGATTGGTCATCGCCTTGGTCGACGTAACGGAGATCTTGCCCGGCTTTGGCAGCAGATGGTATTCGAGGGCTGCTGCGCGAAATCTTTCATCCATGGTTCATTCCACATCAATCATATTGGACAGCGAATTGCTGACACCCGTCATTCCAGGACGCTCTAACGACGCACTATTGTATAGCGAAGGTGGAATTCCTGCTGAACCATCGTGGCCATTTGCGTGCCAATGACAATGACGAATTATCTCTCCCGGCATGCCCTGAACTCCTGAAACCGTCAGAGGCGGATGATTGAGTGGATATGGCGGAATTGCAAATGCCATTGGGGCGATTAGCGCAACTTTGTTGCATCTTTACGACGGGGAAATTGGAGCTTGTTTAAAAATATTGTATCCACCCTGCAAATGTAATGCCGCGCAATATAATCGACGCGAACCTTCCACCGGGATCCGCCCTGTCGGTGGGCGAGGCAGGCCGTCGCAATATCTGGAAGGAGTCAATGCAATGAAAGCACATCTTCTGTTCGCACATGGCGCACGCAATCCCGATTGGGCGCAGTCGATCCTCGCTATCCGCGACGCGATGCGCGTGCGCTGCCCGGTTGCCCGCGTCGAGGCGGCATTTCTCGAATTTATCGCACCGACACTGCCACAAGCCATCGATACATTGGCTGGCGAGGGCTTCACGGAGATCGTCATCGTGCCGATGTTCATGGCGCAATCTGGACACACCAAACGTGACTTGCCCGTACTGATCGACGAGGCGCACCGCCGCCATCCGGGGCTGACTGTCGCGGTGGCCGTGCCGATCGGCGAAGCGCCGCCGGTGGTTACGGCGATTGCCGAATATGCGTTGAGCCTATAGAGATATAGAGATTTACTCATGCAATCATTCGTTCAGCGCCTTGTACAAGAAGGCTCATTGATTTGCCCAACCTGCAGGAACGATAAACTCAGGCTTAACGATGAGAGCATTGAATGCGGACGATGCCATGTCCGGTGGCCGATCCGCAATCGTGTTCCCGATTTTTTCAACAACTATCGGGAAGCGTCTGGCAAATCAGGACAGCTTGCAGGCATCGAGGACGGTCGAGATATCATTGAGGAACTTGTCGATAGGATGATCGCCTTGCTTAATTTGCCCGGAGACGCGACCATGAGATCCAGAGTTGCGGCAATTCTTCAACATGCAGCAACTGTAAGCTGCGACGATCAGGCAATCGGTGCAGAGATCAACGATGTGCTGGATCGATTCTTTGGAAGCAGCGCAACCAACGTAACCAATAAGCAGCTTCCTGCAGTGAACGATGCCAACCAAGCGCCACAGGTCAGATTCGAGAGGCACTATCTACCCGCTTCGATTCTGGCAGGAAGCCAATTTTCGGCAAATATCCGCTTGCGCAATATCGGCGGACATCCGTGGTCGTCGAAGACGACCGATCCGCTGATGCTTGCGGCGACCTGGCTTGATCAGCAGATTGCTCCGGTATTGACCACCTTCCCCATCGATATTGATCCCGGTCGGGCAATCAGCCTGCCTGTCCGACTGTCTGCACCAGTAAGCGCTGGCAACAGGATTCTGCGAATTTCACTGGTCAGGATGAAAAATCATGAAATCGTCGGCACATCCTTTGATATTCCAATTCACATCGAAGCGGCCGCCGCTGAGGTCGAACAGAGTCCTGTCAGCATTCAGATAGGGCCGACGATTCCAGATTACGCGGAGGACCATGCCGATGGGGTGAGAATGATCGAAGTACATCTGAAACAAACAGGCAGATCGTCTTTCCGGGTGCTTGAGGTGGGATCGGGAACGCACCCTCATCTGGCTTGGCTCGAATATTGCGATGTTGTTGCTCTCGACATCAATTCTTCACTGCTGGAATTTGGCAGTCTGTATTTTGGCGATGGCTTTCTGCACCGGCTTGCGTTTATTTGTGCTGATGCCATGAATGTGCCTTTCAGGGAAAATTCATTCGATGTGATTGTCATGTTCAGTACATTGCATCACTTCCCTGAACCGGAAATACTGCTGGCCCGGCTGGCGAAACTGTTGCGTCCCGGCGGCTTGATTGCCGTGATGTGCGAACCCGTCGGCGATAGCCTGGAGAATCCTGCCACGCTACGCGATTTGCAGAAGGGCATCAACGAACAGGTGTTCAGCCTCGATGAATATCGCATGATTTTCCGGCGAGCCGGCATCGTTGAATCAAGCCTGAAGCTGGATGGTGGCTCGCTCAAGGCGTTGCTGCAATTGAACGGGGAAGCGAATGCCGTATTCGGAACACCTTCGCCGGAATGATCCCGGTAGGGTGTTCATGATGAAGATTACACCTTCAGCAATTCCTCACGTCCGGCCAGCCAGCGCTGCAAGTGCGCCTCTGCCGCAACCGGCGTGTCGCGCAGCATGACTTCGGCGGCGGCGCGTGCCGCATCGACCAGCGCGGCTTCGTCGAGATTGGCGTAGCGCAGCAGCGGCAGGCCGCTCTGTCGCGCACCGATGAATTCGCCGGGACCGCGCAGGACCAGGTCCTGGCGGGCAATTTCAAAGCCATCGCTGTTTTCGAAGATCACCTTGAGCCGCGCGCGCGCGGTCTCGCCGAGCGGCCGGGCATACAGCAGGATGCAGGCCGACTGTGCGGCGCCTCTGCCGACACGGCCGCGCAACTGGTGCAACTGGGCAAGGCCGAAACGCTCGGCATGCTCGATGATCATCAACGAGGCATTCGCCACATCGACGCCAACTTCGATGACTGTGGTCGCTACCAATACCTGGATCTCGCCCTTGACGAAGGCTTCCATCACCGCCGATTTTTCTGCCGGCTTGAGACGGCCGTGCACCAGGCCGATGCGCAGGTTGGATAATTCCTCAGTGAGCCGTGCAAAGGTTTCCTGCGCGGTCTGCAATTGCAGGGTTTCCGATTCTTCAATCAGCGGGCAGACCCAGTAGGCCTGCCGCCCCTCCATGCAGGCATCGTGGACGCGAGCGATCACTTCGGCGCGTCGCCCGTCAGCAACGAGGTGAGTGCGTACCGGCGAGCGGCCGGGCGGCAGTTCGTCGATCACCGACACGTCGAGATCGGCGTAATAACTCATCGCCAGGCTGCGTGGAATTGGTGTTGCTGACATCATCAGCTGGTGCGGCACATGCATCGTCCCGCCCTTGCGGCGCAGGGCCAGGCGCTGGCGTACGCCGAAGCGGTGCTGTTCATCGATCACCGCCAGGCCGAGGCGCGGGAAGTCGACCGCATCCTCGATCAGCGCGTGGGTGCCAACGACGATCGGCGCACGACCTTCGCGGACAGCGGTGGCCATTGCCGTGCGCTGCGCTTTCTTCTGGCTGCCCGACAGCCAGGCCACCTCGATGCCAAGCGGCGTCAGCCACTGACTCAACTTGTGCCAGTGCTGTTCTGCGAGAATTTCGGTGGGCGCCATCAGCGCCCCCTGCCAGCCATTCTCCACTGCCTGCAGCAGCGCGAGGGCGGCAACGATGGTCTTGCCGCTGCCGACATCGCCTTGCAACAGACGCTGCATCGGATATTCTTTAGTCATGTCGGTGGCAAGCTCGTGCCAGACGCGCTGCTGGGCAGCGGTCAATTGAAACGGCAATTGACCGAGCAACTGCATACCCAGTTTTCCACCACCGGGCAGGCGCGGCGCACTGCGTGTACGACGCGCCGCATACGCTCGGCGCAGCGACAACTGTTGCGCCAATAATTCATCGAAACGAATGCGCCGCCAGGCGGCCTGATTGCGCGCTTCCAATGCTTCGACGGATAGCGTTGCTGGCGGTTGATGCAGCATCAGCAGCGCTTCGGCAAAAGTCAGCAGGCTGTGCGTCTGGCGTATGGCATCTGGTAATGTGTCGGCGAGATCCAGACGCGCCAGCGCCTGACCGATCAACCGCCGTAGCATGGCCTGCGCCAAACCGGCGGTGGTCGGATACACAGGCGTCAGCGCCTCCGGCAGCAGTGTTTCCGCCCCGACGCTACGTGCACGCGGATGCACCATCTCCGGGCCGAAATGACCTTCGCGAACTTCGCCGAACAGGCGCAGCCGGGCACCGACGGCAAACT
>DAOLZE010000179.1:0-5368 GCA_035426125.1 Rhodocyclaceae bacterium | reverse complement strand
CACATGAAGCTCGGCCTCGTCGAACCCCTGCGCGAACTGTTCAAGGACGAGGTGCGCCGACTCGGCGTCGAACTCGGCCTGCCGCGGGCGATGGTCTACCGCCACCCGTTCCCCGGCCCGGGGCTCGGCGTGCGCATCCTTGGTGAAGTAAAGCGCGAATACGCCGAACTGCTCGCCCGCGCCGATGCGATCTTCATCGAGGAGCTGCGCAAGGCCGATCTCTACGACAAGACCAGCCAGGCCTTTGCGGTATTCCTGCCGGTCAAATCCGTCGGCGTGGTCGGCGATGCCCGCGCCTACGAATGGGTGATCGCCCTGCGTGCAGTCGAGACCATCGACTTCATGACCGCGCACTGGGCGCATCTGCCCTACGACTTCCTCGGCACTGTCTCCAACCGCATCATCAACGAACTGCGCGGCGTCTCCCGCGTCGTCTACGACATCAGCGGCAAGCCCCCGGCGACGATCGAGTGGGAGTGACCTGAAACTGCAAGGAGCGCGGTATGGCGCCCTTGTCACAAGGGGCGGTATCAGTAGTTTGGCGCGGGAGTCACGGGAATTGGGCGGCAGACGAAATGATGGAAGACACTGAACGCATCCGCGAGATGCTGGAACAGGCATTTCTAAAGAAGGGTGCTGCACAGCCAGCCGAGGGAAATGTTCCGTCCGGCACTACGCCAGCAGCGGCGGCAGCACTGATGGAGCGACGATTGCAGAATTCCCATGCCAGCAACGGAAGGATTTGGCGCTGGGTGGTGAACAACCCACATGCTGGCATGGAGGACGCCCGTCGGGCGTTGCCGAATGAAAATGGCGGAATCAACAAGTCAGGCAGTCAGTTGCAGCAAGAATTTCGCAACTGCCATCGTGCGATACAGCTGATAGAAAACAGTTCTTCCACAACGCGCCTCAGCTCCAGTGTGCGCGAGGAAATCATGATGGACAAGAATGCAGAGCTTTCCACGGAAGCTGTCGAGCTGCCACTCAACCGCATCTATTACGGACCACCAGGCACCGGCAAAACGTGGACTCTGACAGAGTTGCTCAAACAGGGCTACACACAAGCCAAGGCTGGCGGTGAGGAATGGCGTCAGCAGGTCATTGCAGAGCGAATTGTCACCATGACTTGGTGGGAGGCAATTGCCGCAGCGCTGCATGATTTGGGCGGAAGAGCCAAAGTGGCGCAACTTCGTGCCCATCCGTTCATTCAGGCAATTTCCCAAGTCAAGAACAGCAAGAATGTTTCAGCTGTGATGTGGGGAACGTTGCAGCATCACACTGTAATTGACTCGGCAACGGTAAACACAAAATTGCGACTTGCGCCTGCGGTATTCGATAAGTCTGAAGATTCGGTGTGGTTTTTTGCCGGTGACTGGGAGGATGCCTGCGTAGATGCCATTGATGTTGCAAAAGCGTTCCGAAATCCTCCGGAAATATCTGAACAGATCAAGCGCTACAGCTTTGTCACTTTTCATCAATCGTATGGCTACGAGGAGTTCGTGGAAGGTTTACGTCCGGTGCTTGACGATGAGGCTGAGGGCGGGCAGGTGCGCTATGAAATTCGCCCCGGCGCGTTCAAGCGGCTTTGCGAGCGTGCCCGCCGTGAGCCGCAGTACCGCTTTGCGATGGTGATCGACGAGATCAATCGCGGCAACATCAGCAAGGTTTTCGGCGAGCTAATCACACTGATCGAGTCCGACAAGCGCGAAGGCGCAGCGAATGTGCTGTCAGTGCTGCTGCCGTATTCGGGCGATGCGTTCAGTGTGCCGCGCAACGTGGACATCATTGGCACGATGAACACCGCCGACCGCTCGCTGGCGCTGCTCGATACCGCGCTGCGTCGCCGTTTCGAGTTTGTTCCGATGCTGCCGGACATCACGCTGCTGAAGGATTTGCGCGTCGGCGAAATCAAAATCGCTCGTATGCTTGAGGCAATCAACCGCCGCATCGAAAGTCTGTACGACCGCGACCACGCTATCGGTCATGCTTTCTTCATCGACCTTGGGCAGATACCGGAGGGTGTAGAGCGATTTGCCGCGTTGAAGGCTGTCTTTCGCACGCGCATCTTGCCGCTGCTGGAAGAATATTTCTTCGAGGATTGGCGCAAGATTCGATTGGTACTGGCCGACAACCAAAAAAGCGAGGGCAGGCAGTTCGTCATTCGCAGTGATGGCGAGGAGGGCGATCTTGAGCGCCTGTTCGGGCGGGACCATGGCTTGGACGAACACGGCGTCAGCGCCCGTTATGGGCTGGATGTGCAGGCGTTCGACCATGAGGACACCTACGTCGGCATCTATTCGACGTTGGCATAGGCCGATGGCGGGCGGTGTCATCAGTGCACACGAGTTCGACCGGCTGATTGCCGGCGAAGCGGATGCGGTTGCCCAAGCCGGCGTGCGCGTAGTGCCGCGTGCGGCGTTTCGCTGGCTGGAAGAGCAGTCCTTTCGCGGTGATGCCGATGCCCGTACGCCTTGGATACGACCCGCCCGCTGGGGTGGGCGACAAGCTCTGCAGCTGACGAGCTATGCCGGCATCGTGCAGGCTGCTGACGGCACCCGCATCGAGGTGTTGCCCAAGGTCGCTCGAGCTGTCGGTGGTGGCGAAGCGGAGGCGAGGTGGCTGTTGGTTGCCATGCTGCGTTGCCTTCCGGGGTTTCGCCACGTGCGCGCCGGACGCGCGGAGCAATTGGCGTTGCGCATGCCATTGCCGGAGGTGTTCATCGCCGAGTTCCTCGGCAGCGTGCGCGAGCTCGTCAAGCGTGGTTTGCGTGGCGATTACCGCCAGCGGGAGGGCGATCTGTATGCCCTGTGTGGCAAATTGTTGGTCAACGAGCAGCTGCGTCGGAACAGCATGTGTCCTGATCGATTCTTCACCGCGCACGATGAGTTTTCCAGCGATCGTGCCGAAAACCGACTGCTGCATGCGGCGCTGCGTCGCGTGCTGGCACAAAGTAGTACTCGGGAAAACCAGCAGTTGGCGCGGGAGTTGGCTTTCGTGTTTGGGGATGTGCCGCCCTCACCGGTACCGGCCACGGACTTCGCGGTATTGCGGCGCGATCGAGGCATGACCAATTACGCCGATGCGCTGGCGTGGGCGCGGCTGATTCTCGGTGGTTGGTCGCCGGTGCCGAGCAGTGGTGCACACGCCGCACCATCTCTTCTGTTCCCGATGGAAGCTTTATTCGAGGCCTATGTTACACGGCATCTGCCTGCGCAACTACCGGCACCATTGCGTCTTGCCACACAAGTTCGCGGCGAGCACTTGGCGACGCACAGACAGCGGCCCTGGTTCCGTTTGCAGCCGGATCTTCTGCTCAAGGAAGGCCAGATGGTGCGCATGGTTCTGGATACCAAGTGGAAGCTGCTCGACACCAGGCCAGGGAGCACGTTGAACAAGTACGGCCTCTCCGAGGCAGACTTCTATCAGTTGCACGCTTATGGCCATGCGTATCTGAACGGCGCGGGTGAGTTGGCGCTGGTCTATCCGATGACGGACGCCTTTCAGGCGCCGTTGGAGTTCAGTTTTCGTCACAGCCCGGATTTGCGCCTATGGGCATTGCCATTCTGTATGAAGGCAGCGCGATTGCATCTGCCGGACGTGCTCGAATCGCGTTTGGCGGGGTGACGCACTGGTATGTTGTGCGGCATTGACGCTCGCCTTGGTCGGATCGCTCACATTGGCCAGTGACCCGCCAGATCAAACGAAAGCTGTCGATGGTGGCGGATCGAGAGCAGGTGTGTCGTACCTTTGATCTGCGCGTACAGCAGCAGGTAGTGTGTCATCACGTATTCGCGCAGTTCGCTGGCTTCGGCAATGGCGTTCAATTGCCCGGTCAGGCGAACAATGCCGTTACTCGCCTCCACGGAGCGGGTGGGGAGTTCGAGGAAGGATCGCCCCATCCCCGGAAAGCGCTCCAGATTTGGGATGACGGTATCAATCAGTTCGTCCAGCAACGCATCGAAGGCCTGTGGGGCTTCGGCTTCGCGCAGGAACGCTTCGACCTCTTCGAGATTTCGTTCAAAGTGGGCAGTGAGTCTTACGACTTGGCGGACAGTCACGCGGCAATTCAGCCAGTTGTTTTGGCTGCACGGTTTCGCTTGAGGGCAGAGAGGGCACTACGGGCTTGTTTGGTCTTGCCTGCGGAGATGTCAGCCAAGCCATTGCCGGCATCCTCCATCAACAGCAAGTGAATGCGTTCACGCTCCAGTTGGTGGTAATAGTCCAGTCGCTGCGAGTCGATGATGGCAACGTAGCTCTCGCCATTTTTCGTCACGATCTTCTCGACTCCATCTTTTACCTGGTCGGCCAGTTCAGAGAGATTGGCCCTGGCTTGGGAAAGCGAAATCACGTCGCGGGCTGAGATGGGCATCACACACTCCACTGGCTTGATTTATGTGCAGAATTGAGTACATATTAACGCAATTGACGAAGACTTTCGCGGTATCGGGCTTGACAGGCTGTTGAAATTCGCTCAGGCGAGTGGGAGACAAGGTGAAACAGGCCGAAAAAGCGCAGTTTACCGGCGTAAATGGGCATTTTGAGGCCTGTTTTGCCACCGAGTCGTGCCGGCTGAGTAGTATTTCAACAGCCTGTTAAGCGACTGAGCGCGGAGACGACAAACTCACTGCCTTCCCGTGCAGTCATGCCGAGATACCACCGCAAAAGTCTGTTCGACGAGCGGCCGGACGCCTTGCTGCACGTCGGCCCGTTCGAGCAGCGCAATGAGGCGCCGCAGGTGTCGACGCCAGAGCGGGCACTGCTGGAACTGTTGAGCGAAGTCGGCGTGCGCCAGCCCTTTCAGGAAGCCCGCGAACTCGTCGAAAGCGCCTACAGCATGCGTGCCGAAGTGTTGAGCGAGCTGTTGCAGCACTGCACAAGCGTCAAGACCGTGCGGCTGTGTTTGCAACTCGGCCGCGAGGCGTCATCGTCCTGGGCATCCAAGCTCGATCCGTCGACGCTACCGACGGGCAGCGACCGACCCTGGGTGTCCCAATCGGTCGATGGCTTGCTGGTGCTCAAACCATGAACCAGACCTGGCTCGATACCGCGCGACTGCTGACGCAAGTGGCGCCGCTGGTGCGCCGGAATGGTCGCTGCTTGGCATCGCTCACCTTGCACATCTGCCCGGTATCCGCTCGAAGCTGCACAACCTGGAGCAGTTGCAGAAGACCGATGCAAAAAGATTTGCCGCGGAGTTCGGCTAGCTCACTACGCGATTGGCCGCGCTATCCTAAGCGCCGATTGATGATGGCCCATGCCGCGCAAACCCGCGCCAGCAGGACGTGTTCCTGACGGTAAAAGCGACGGTAAGGGTGTTGGCGCTCGTTGAAAACTGACCATTTCTGCTCGTTGAAAATTGACCAGGGAT
>DAOLZE010000178.1:0-5399 GCA_035426125.1 Rhodocyclaceae bacterium | reverse complement strand
CTTCGCCCATGACGGCATCGTTGAATTCATGTACGACGCCATGCATGTCGATTTCCCGGCGCGAAATTACGAAATCGCCAGGATAGACAATGATGCCAACCCAGCCGCGATACCAGTCGAGTCCCAGCTTGAGTACCAGCAGGCAAGCCTGCAGGGCGATGGAAAGCTGCATGCCGGGATTCAATTCGAGCCCCTGCGCACCGCTCATCTGCTTTTCTGCGAGAAACTCCAACGCCAGTTCGCGCAGACGTTGGCGTTCGTCCTTGTTGAGGTGTGTGAGGAAAGGTAGTTTCGCCTCGCTTTGTGCCCATTGTTGCGCAGTGACGGAAACAGAAATTTGCGCCGCCTTGCGTCGTCGCAGCCATTTACGCAGGGACTGCATCATGCGGTTTTTCTCGGTAGGCAGCGTAAATGGGCGATTGATTGCGGCATGGAAAAGTAATGGTGTGGTTTGTAGGCGCAGCGCACATTATGCGTGAGAGAAACGTGAGAAACGACGGTGCTTTCTTCAATCTGGGATAATTCGCATATGGTTTCCATTATCCATCCTGCCGAGCAGGCGGTTGCAGAGAATACGGCATCCTCATCCGAAGCGTCGGCACCCCTGGAGTTGCTCAGTGCCGGGCTTGCACCAGATGGCCGCGCAAAGATCGAACGCGCCTTGCAACTGGCGAACGAGTTGTATGGCAGCGCCAATCTTGGCACCGGCGAGCCGGTTCTGTTCCATGCGATCGGCATGGCGCAGATTGCCTCTCTGCTCAACCTTGATCTCGATGCGCGACTGGCGGCACTGTTGTTCGCGGTGGCCGGGCATGCCGGCGAGGAGAAGGACTGGCAGGCACTGATCATCGAGGAATTCGGTACGTCGGTGATGCCCCTCGTGGAGGGTTTACGCAATCTCAACGGTTTGCGCCTGCTGACCCGCGCCCGTCCAGGTGGTAGCGCGGAGGGTAAGGCGCAGGCCGAGACGCTGCGCAAGATGCTGCTGGCGATGGTCGAGGATATTCGCGTGGTGTTGCTGCGCCTCGCCAGTCGCACCCAGACACTGCGCTATCTGACTGCCTACCCCGGTACGCATCGTGAGGAATTTGCCCACGAAAGTCTGGAAATTTATGCGCCGCTGGCCAATCGGCTCGGTGTCTGGCAATTGAAGTGGGAACTGGAAGATCTGTCATTCCGTTTCATCGAGCCGGAAACCTACAAGCGCATTGCCAAAATGCTCGACGAACGACGTGTCGAACGCGAACGCTTCATCGCATCGACAATTACCCGGCTCAAGGCCGACATTGCCGCCGCTGGTATTGAGGCCGAGGTGCAAGGTCGCCCGAAACATATCTACAGCATCTGGAACAAGATGCGCAGCAAGCATCTCGAATTCGATGAGGTCTATGACGTACGTGCTCTGCGTGTGCTGGTGCATGAGGTCAGGGATTGCTACACGGTACTGGGTCTGGTGCATCATCAGTGGCAGCCGATTCCCGGCGAGTTCGACGATTACATCGCCCAGCCGAAAGGGAACGATTACCGCTCCCTGCATACTGCCGTCATGGCCGAGGACGGTCGCCCATTCGAGGTGCAGATCCGCACCTATGAGATGCATCGCCATTCCGAACTGGGGATTGCCGCGCACTGGCGTTACAAGGAGGCGGGCAGCCTGGCGAAAGGTGGCGAGCGCGCCGATTCGAAGTATGACGACAAGATCGCCTGGCTGCGCCAGCTGCTCTCATGGCGCGATGAAATCACCGACAGCGCCGAGTGGGTCGAACACTTCAAACGTGCCGCACTCGACGACACCATCTATGTGCTGACGCCACAGGGGCGAGTCTTCGATCTGGCACGCGGCGCAACGCCCGTTGATTTTGCCTACCGGCTACATACCGATCTTGGCCACCGCTGTCGCGGTGCGCGTGTCGATGGAAATCTGGTGCCACTTAACACACCGTTGTCGAACGGTCAGCGTGTCGAGATCATCAGTGTCAAGCAGGGCGGTCCGTCGCGCGACTGGCTGAATCCGGCGCAAGGTTATCTGGCCACCAGTCGTGCGCGGCAGAAGGCCAAACAGTGGTTTGTCGCACAGGAAGAGGCGACCCTCATGACGCAAGGTCGCGCCTTTGTCGCACGCGAATTGCAGCGCGAAGGGCAGAGTCAGGCGAATGTCGAGGCGCTCAGCCAGAAGCTTGGCTTTAAAAAGGCCGACGAACTCTATCTTGCCGCCGGTCGCGGCGATATCGGTGCGCGTACCTTGCAGGTTGCATTGCGCGGCGAGGCCGAGACGGTGCAGGCAGAACCTGAAATATTGACGCGTCGCAGCCGGATGGATGGTGGCAGCAGCGGCATCCTCATCGATGGCGTGGATAACCTGCTGACCCAGCTGGCGCGCTGCTGCAAGCCGGTCCCGCCCGATGCGATTGCAGGTTTCGTCACACGCGGCAAGGGTGTATCGATCCATCGCGCCGAATGCAGGTATTTCAAGAGCCTCGCCAAAAAGAGTCCCGAGCGCGTCATTCCTGCCGATTGGGGACAGCGCAGCGGACCAGGATCGGCGTCGACGCTGTATGCGGTGGAACTGGTTGTCGATGCCCAGGACCGGCAGGGTTTGCTGCGCGATATTTCGGAAGTTCTGTCGCGCGAGAAAATCAACGTAACGGCGGCCAGGACACTTTCGCGTAGCGGTTCGGCGCGCATGGCCTTCACGGTCGAACTCAATACTGTGCCGCAGTTGCAGCGCATGCTGACGCTGGTTCGCGAGGTGTCTGGCGTAATCGATGCGTGGCGCGGATAATTACACGGTTCAACAAACTCACCGCAAACGGGAATAAAATCGCCAGTCGATATTACGCTCTTCAATCATTCGGACGCATTCGATAGATGACAGGAACATCATGCTGACCAAGGCCGACGATTATCCGATTCATCAGCTCTCCCTGCCGGTAGCGACTCCCGCGACCAGCGACCGGAACTTTTACGACCGTTATTATTTCAACGGTTATTCCCGCGATGGCAAAACCTACTTTGTCCTGACCCTCGGCGTATATCCGGCGATCAACCTCATTGATGCCGCATTCATGGTGCAGCGCGACGGCAGACAACGCAGCATTTTTGCTTCGCGCCATCTGAATTGCGAACGTCTCGATTCACGGGTTGCGCCGATCGAGGTAAAGGTGCTTGAGCCTTTGCACAAACTCATGGCCTGTGTCGAAAAAAATCAATACGGTATTTCAGCCGAGCTTGTGGCGACCGGTCGAACGGCGTTGTTTGACGAAGGGCGCATGACTCAGTCATTCGGCCCACGGGTTCTCATGGATGCCACGCGCGCCACGCAAAACGTCGACTGGCAGGGCTGGATCGAGCTTGATGGCGAGCGCATCGATGTTCAAGGCTGGATCGGTTCGCGTGACCGTTCCTGGGGCATTCGTCCGCTCGGTGTGCGCGACCCGCAGCCCAGCGCGCCGATGGCCGAACCGCAACTGCACTGGTTGTGGGGGCCGCTACATTTCGATGATTATTGTTTCTATTTTCACAATATGGACAATGCCGATGGCGAGAGCTGGCATCGCGCCTGTACGCTGGTTCCGGCAAATGGAAAGCCACTCAAGATACAGGATATCGACATACATCTGACCTACCGCAGGGGTACGCGACAGATCTCCGGTGCAGAGTTGAATGGCCGATTTGCAGATGGTGGCAAGGTTCGTATTGAGTATTTCCCCAGAGAAGTCGTGTACATGCAGGGTGCCGGTTACAACCATCCGATCTGGGGGCAGGGGACCTACCATGGCGAGTACGCCGTGCATTACCAGACGCTGGATGTTCGTGACATTGATCCCAACAGCATAGAACACATCCATGTACAGCATTTGTCACGTGCTGTACTGCGCCTGCCGGATGGCAGCGTCCGTGAAGGACGCGGCGTTCTCGAGCAGATCGTGATCGGCCGACATGCGCCTTCCGGTTTCAAGGAATTTTTTGACGTTGCGGCGTAATGACAATCAAGTCTCCCCGATTACAGGCAGCACCGACGTTCCTCGATCTCGGTGGAATTGCGGCACGCGACGGCCGCAAGGTTCGTGCCGGACATGTTTTCCGGGCTGGCCATCTGTTGTCGCCGGCGACGGCCGAGGCTGAAGCTATTCGTCACCTTGGTTTGCGCCGCGTCTTCGATTTGCGCAGCGCCGACGAGCGCACCCGCCAGCCAAGCACCTGGGCCGGATTCAGCGGCGCCCGTACAGTCGACTGTGATGTCAATACAGACGTGCGTTCGGGGCATGCCAATTTGCTGCATCTGCTCGAAGAGGATCTCGGTGAAAGCGGTGCGCACGAGATGATGCTGCATACCTATCGAAATTTCTCTCTCGGTTTCGCCGGCCAGTTGCGTGTCCTGTTCGATGCGCTGCTCGACGAGGAGGGACTGCCGCTGCTGGTGCATTGCACTGCCGGCAAGGATCGCACCGGCTTTGCCTGTGCCATGCTGCTGCATGCGCTGGACGTCGACGAGACACAGATCTTCGCCGATTATCTGGCGACGGGCGACGTGCTCATCGGCGGGCCCATCGCTGCGGCTACGCAGGAACTGCTGGCCGGTTTTCTCGGCCGTCCGCCAACGCCGCCAGCCATCGACCTGATCATGAGTGTGCGCCGTGAGTTCCTCGAGACGGCCTTTGCCACGGTACGTGACGAATACGGCAGCATTGAGAATTTTCTCGAACAGGCCGGCGGCATGGATGCATCGCGCCGTGAAGCCTTGCGCCAGCGCCTGCTGGAATAGTTACATTGGAAACAAAAAGGAATCACCATGGAAAATGAAAGCATCGCCGAAGCGGAAATCCTCGTGAACATGCCGCGCGACAAGGTCTGGCAGCGCCTGCGCGACCTGACCATTGCGCACTACTACGTGCCGGGGCTGAAGGATTGCCGGATGACCACCGAACAGAAGGAGGGCGTCGGTGCCAGCCGCAAGGTGTACACCACTTCAGGCATGGTCATGGATGAGACCGTCGTCGAATGGAACGAAGGCACTGGCTTCATCATCCGTCTGCACAACGGCGATGGCCCGCCGCCACCGATTTTCACCCAGGCACGTTTCCATTACCGCATCGAGGATGCCCCCAACGGCCAGACGCTCTTCAGGCCGGCGATGACCTACACCATCAAGTTCGGCATCCTCGGCCGCCTGCTCGACAAACTGCTGCTCAACATGATCATCCGCAGCACGATGAAGAAGGTCGGGCTCGGGCTCAAACAGTTCTACGAAACCGGTAAGCCATCGAATCCAGCGTACCGCCCACCCGCCTGAAAATCGCAACGCCAACGCAATGGCGCCATCGATGATGCCGCCATTGCGGGAGCCGCCGTGATGCTCCGTGGGGCTTCAATGTTCTTGTTTCACCCGCAGGCCGACG
>DAOLZE010000177.1:1742-5415 GCA_035426125.1 Rhodocyclaceae bacterium | reverse complement strand
GCGGTGACATGGACCCAGGTGGCACAGTACATCATCCTGATCGTGGCCTACATGATTCTGTGCGTCTGGATCGCTGTGAAGCACACTGGTATCCCGTTGCCGCAGATGGTGTACGGTGGCGTGCTGGAAAAGGTCACGGCGGTTGAAGACAAGCTGATCAAGGATCCCAAAGAACTCGAGGTACGTGGCATCTTCAAGAAGAATGCCGACGACTTCGATGCACGGGTAAAAGCATTGCCGAAATCCTGGGAAGACGGCAAGGCAGACTTGCAGAAGAAACTCGATGACCTGAAAGCTGGTTCAGCTCCTGCCAAGGACGTTGAAGCAGCTGAGAAAGCCATCGCGGCCTATCCCAAGACAGCGGATGCAGCCAAGCTGGCGTGGAATGCTGGAAAAGCGAGCAATACTGCCCGATCCGGACCGCCGCTACGTCACGCGGAGGCTTTTCCGGGCAAGGACGACGCCGCACGGGATGTTTCACGCCGCAATTTCCTGGCGCTGGTGTTCTGCCTGATGATCGGCACGGCCGCATTGCCACACATCCTGATGCGGTACTACACCACGCCATCCGTTAAGGAGGCGCGCACCTCGGTGTTCTGGTCGCTGTTCTTCATCTTCCTGCTGTATTTCTCGGCGCCTGCCCTCGCAGTGCTGGTGAAATATGACGTCTACACTTTGCTGGTCGGGTCCGAATTTGCCAAGCTACCGCAGTGGGTGACGGCATGGCAGGCGGTGGACAAGGCGCTGCTTTCAGTGGTTGATATCAACAAGGACGGGTTGGTGCAGCTAGCCGAGATCACTATCGGCGGCGACATCGTCGTGCTGGCGACTCCGGAAATTGCCGGTTTGCCGTATGTGATTTCTGGTCTAGTCGCTGCAGGTGGCCTGGCCGCCGCGCTGTCAACGGCAGACGGCTTGCTGCTGACGATCGCCAACGCGCTTTCACACGACCTGTATTACAAGATGATCGACCCCAATGCCTCGACCACGCGTCGCGTCACCATCTCCAAGATCCTGTTGCTGGTGGTGGCCCTTTGCGCCGCATACGTTGCAGCGCAGAAGCCGGCTGACATCCTGTTCCTGGTATCGGCTGCGTTCTCGTTTGCTGCTGCGGCGTTCTTCCCGGCGCTGGTACTGGGGATTTTCTGGAAGCGTGCCAATAAATGGGGCGCCACCTGCGGCATGGTTGCTGGCCTCGGCATTACCTTCTGGTACATGATCACCACCCATCCGTGGATGCGTGAAGTGTTCTTCGGTACACCTCGCAGCGTTCCGGCTGAACTCTGGTGGGGCATCCAGCCTATCTCAGCGGGCTTGTGGGGCGTGCCACTCGGGTTTGCGGTGATCATCATCGTCAGCCTGATTACGCCGGCACCTGACAAAGATACGCAGGATTTGGTGGATCACGTGCGCTTCCCGCTGCTGAGGGGCGATACCGTCAATACCACGGCGACTTAAGCACAAACAGCTTATTAGCAGGCGGTAGAATAGAGCCGGCAAGCCAATTAGGCTTGCCGGCTTTTTTCATTCCAATTGCATCGTGTCAATCCTGTTTCGTTATTTCGCAAAAGAAATATTCCAGGCAACGTTACTGCTGCTGATGGGACTGCTCGCGCTGTTTGCGCTGTTCGACCTGATCAAGGAGTTGGGTGATCTGGGGAAGTCGAACTATGGTCTCGGTGTGGTCCTTGCCTACGTTACGCTGTCACAGCCAGCGCACGTGGCAATTATTTTTCCGGTTGCGGCGCTGATGGGCACCATCTTTGCCATTGCCAGGCTCTCAAGCCAATCTGAACTCACCGTCATGCGCGCATCCGGCCTGTCACTGGCCAAGCTGGCAGGTTTCGCCACCGTCGTGGGCCTTATTTTTTCAGTGGTCATGTTTCTGTTCGGCGAGTTTGTTGCCCCCGCTGCCGAGGAAGCTGCCAAGCGCGTTCGGATGACGGCGACCAGCAATGTCGTTGCACAGCAGTTTCGTTCCGGCTTCTGGATAAAGGACGATCTGTCGTTCGTAAACATCCAATCCGTGACGATCGATACCGAACTTGTCGGGCTGAGAATCTACGATTTCGACAGCGGCTTCAAGCTGAAGTCGCTTCGCGTCGCCAAACGTGCCGCCTTCGATGAACAAAAAAGCAGCTGGGTCATGCAGGATGTGGAGAAGACGGTATTTACAGGTTCGGCAGCAAGAATTGAAAAACTGCCGCGTGACGCATGGGCAACGACGCTGAAGCCGAATCTTCTGGCGGGACTGCGCGTTAAGCCTGACGACATGTCATTGCTTACGCTATCGGCGTACATCGAGCGGCTGCGAACCAACAAGGAGAACAGCACGCGGTATGAAATCGCGTTCTGGGGCAAGATATTTCAGCCTGCCACGGTCATCATCATGATGCTTCTGGCGATTCCGTTTGCCATTCAGTCGCACCGATCAGGCGGCCTGGGAGCCAAGCTGCTGATGGGAATCATGCTGGGCCTGGTGTTTGTATTCCTCAACCAGCTTGCGGCGAACCTGACACTGTTGAATGACTGGCCGCCACTGATCAGTTCTTTGATCCCGCTGGCGACCTTCTTCTGTCTGGCATTCGTGCTGTTGATGAGCAGGGAATACGCGTGCCGTTTACCACGGCGGTTGCGCTAGGCTGGCGCCAGTACCGAGACCAGCCTGGTCCCCGCCAACCGGTCATGCAGGAACTGCCGGTCGGTATCGAAGCGCGCCCAGAGAAGGCTGGCGATCATGGGCAGAAACAGCCACATGCTCAGCACCGGGCTGATGCGGCCGGGGAAAAACAGCAGGATCAGGCCAACGCAGGCTGGACCGAAAAAGCCCAGGGCCAGAATGAAACGCACGCACGCGCGCGCGACACTCAACTGGTTGCCGTGCTTGTCAACAACGCGGAATCGCCATGTTTTCATCGCCAGGGTTTGGCCACCGTGCTGCCAGAACCAGATGAAATAGGCGGCAGTCACGACAAAAAAATAAACCTGCATCAGCAGGTGAGGTGTTCCTTGCAGCGTGACTCCCTTGAGGCCTGCCAGCGGAAACGCCGCAATCAGGACCAGTGCCAGAACCAGCAGACCTTCGTAGGGGATCGCGGCCAGCCTTCGCCGAATGCTTGGAACCGCCAGCGAAGCCGGTAGCGGATGAATCACAGCCTACTTGGGCTGTTCGGCGCTCGCCGAAGGCTGAGGCTCAACGGGTGCGGCTCTTTTCTCGCTCCATTTCTGGCGCAATTCATGCTGTTTAGCAGGCGGAAGCGTCGAGAGATTCTTGTACTTTTCGCGGGCCGCCTGGCGTTGGGCCGGGGTCAATGTCGCCCATTCGCGGATGCGTTCCTGAAATCGTTCCTGCTGGATTGGCGCAAGCTTGGGATACTGGCGCGCCGATGTGATCAGCCGCCGCTGCTGTACCGCCGGCAGTTGATTCCAATCTTTTTCAAGCGGACTCAGGACTTTGCGTTCAGATTCGGCAATCTTGCTCCACGGTACCGGCGGCGAGGCCTTGCTGCCTTTGGTCTCCGCTTGGGCCGAACCGGATGAAAAAATGACGCTGGTGATCGCGAACCACGCGACGATCCCGAATCGGATCAATGGGACGACTCTTGCACCCACGTTGCAAAATCCTTATCTAGAAATGCGTCAATCGGCAATTCGCCGGCAAGCAACTTGGCGT
>DAOLZE010000177.1:0-1732 GCA_035426125.1 Rhodocyclaceae bacterium | reverse complement strand
TGTCCTCAGACGGCATCCACAAAAGGCCGGCGACAGCGATAAAGGCGGCAATAATCGGTAGCAAAAACAATGGCTTGCGAACCATGCTGGAAATATCCAGCATGTTGCCGGAAACGGTAATGAGTCCAAACAAACGAACCGGGGCACGATATGCGCTCAACGCCTGCTCGCGCGCCGCATGAAGTTTCTTCAGTTTGGCAGGATCGAGCTGGTTGGCACCCCAATCGAGGGTGCGGGCGATATTTTGACCAAACTCTTTATCATTCATGATCTTATGCTCAATTTTCGCTGCGGCCGATCAGGGAGTCGAGCGTCACCCCCTTCAACTTGAGAAGTACGGACAGTGAGTGAACGGCGCGCGAACAGTGCGTTTTGACGCTCCCTTCGGAGCAACCCATCGCCGCCGCCGTTTCAGCCACATCCAATTCTTCCCAGTAACGCAACATGAAAGCTTCCCGTTGACGTGCCGGTAGCCGCTCAATTGCTTCCTCGATCAGGCCCAGTAACTGCGCTTGTTCCAGCTGTGCTGCGGGCGAAACCGGCACATTCGACGTGTCCTTGGCTTCAATCGATTCAAGAATATCGTATTCGTCGTCGCCGTCCTTGCCGGCGAATGACGAAAACAGGCTGGTCCATGTTGACCGGACTTTTTGACGCCGAAACCAGTCACGGATGGCATTTTGCAGGATGCGCTGAAACAGCATTGGCAACTCGCCGGCCGGCCGGGCTGAATAGCTTTCTGCGAGTTTCATCATCGCGTCCTGCACGATGTCCAGTGCGGACTCATCCTGCCGCACCGCATAAACCGCTTGCTTAAAGGCGCGTTTCTCTATGCCTGCAAGGAAATCCGACAATTCTTGTCTAGTAGCCAGTGCATCCTCGCCTGTTATTTCGTGACGGCCTGGTTCGCGTCAGTCGCCGTGATGACGGAGTCTAACAATTTTCGGGGTATGAGACATTTTCCTGCCGAAATTGCCCTGCCGGCTTGACCATTGGGCGGGCAATCGGTAAGGTTATCTTTTCTGCACTGCACAATCCGCCGGGCGACCCCTGGTTTTCCCTCCCGAGGGTGGTTTGACGCGGTGAGTCGGGCGTTGCAACGCGGCCGCACAACGGTTGCGCAACGCGGAAAGAATTTATGGGTGCATTGACTTGTTCCCCGATGAATCTTCGTCGGGGTTTGTTGCGTGCCCCTTACAAACCTGCTCATTGCCAAAATCATGAAACTCTCGGACGCTCCAAACAGCCAGCCAACCCCTGTCGCCACGGAATTGATCAGCGGGGCGGAAATACTCTGTCGCGCGCTAAAGGCCGAAGGCGTCGAATTCGTTTTCGGTTACCCCGGTGGTGCCGTGCTTGTCATCTACGATGAAATTTACAAGCAAAAGGCGTTTTCACACATTCTGGTGCGCCATGAACAGGCCGCGCTGCACGCGGCGGACGCCTATGCACGGTCGACCGGCAGGCCCGGTGTGGCGCTGGTCACCTCCGGGCCGGGCGTTACCAATGCCATTACCGGCATTGCCACGGCCTATATGGATTCGATTCCCATGGTGGTCATTACCGGCCAGGTACCGACCCATGCCATTGGCCAGGATGCATTCCAGGAATGCGATACGGTTGGCATTACGCGGCCGTGTGTGAAGCACAACTTTCTGGTCAAGGATGTGGCTGACCTGGCGGAAACGCTGAAAAAAGCCTTCTATGTCGCGACCACGGGCCGGCCTGGCCC
>DAOLZE010000176.1:0-5421 GCA_035426125.1 Rhodocyclaceae bacterium | reverse complement strand
CGGCGATCATCACGTCGGCCAGGCCGAGGCGAATCTGGTTGGCGGCATCGGCCACGGCCTGTAGGCCGGAGGAGCAGAAACGGTTGATCGTGATCCCCGGCACGGTATTCGGCAAGCCGGCAAGGAGTACACCGATGCGCCCGATATTCATGCCCTGCTCGGCTTCGGGAATGGCACAGCCAACGATGGCATCGCCGATGCGAGCCGGATCAACCCCCGGCACCTGAGCGACGACGGAGCGAATAGCGTGGGCCAGCATGTCATCCGGCCGCACATTCCTGAACATGCCGTTGCGCTTGGCCACCGGCAGACGGGTGGCGGCGACGATGTAGGCGTCTTGTATCTGTTTGTTCATTTTTACTTTCCTTGACCGGTTAGTTGCGTAGCGGCTTGCCGGTATCAAGCATGTGCCTGATGCGGTCCTGGGTTTCCGGAGTCTTTAGCAACTCGACAAAAAGGCGGCGCTCGACGGCGAGCAGCCATTCTTCGTCAACCTGACTGCCGGCCTCAATTTCACCGCCGCACAGCGCAATTGCGGCAGCCCTGGCGACCCGGTAGTCGTGAGCAGAAATCATCCCGCCGTCACGCATATTGACCAGCGTCATCTCCAGCGTTGCGATACCCGACTTGCCCGCAACCGGAACAGCACGCGCCGGAGCCGCTGGCGCATAGCCGGCAGCAGCCAGATTACGTGCCTCACGGACAGCGACATAAAGCAGTTCGTCGGCATTGAACAGGATGGTATCGGAGGCCTTGGCGAAGCCGTACTCGACGGCTTCCAACGCACTCTTGCTGACCTTAGCCATCGCCACCGTCATGAATACCGGCTGGAGAAAAGCCATGACTTCCCGAGGCGTTGCCGATAGTGCGGCCAGCTCGGCGGCACGCAGGGCCAGCTCCTTGCAACCGCCGCCAGCCGGAATCAAACCGACGCCGGCTTCGACCAGGCCGATATAGCTTTCCAGGGCCAGTACGCGCTTGGTGGCATGCATCTGAAATTCGCAACCGCCGCCCAGCGCCATGCCTTGCACGGCAGCAACCACAGGCAGCTGAGCGTATTTGATGGCGAGTGTCGTCTGCTGGAATTTTTCGACCGTTTTTTCCAACAGGTCGAACTTCCCTGCCGCACAAGCATCGGCGACTTGTTGCAGATTGGCGCCGACAGCGAAGGGGGCCTCGTGCCAGATGACCAGGCCATCCAGCGAGCGCTCGGCCTCGGCAAGCGCCGCCAGCATGCCGTCCAGTACCTCGTCGCCGAGCGCATGCATGCGGGATTTGATCGAAACAATGCCGATACCGTCGTCCAGCGCGGGAATTTTCCACAGGCGCACACCATCATTCTCAAACAAGGTGATGCCGGCTTTTTCAGGCGATGCACCGCCCTCGCCGAGGACGCGCTCGGGGAACATCTGACGCTGGTAAACCGGCAGCGTCGAACGCGGTTTGTAGCTCGCCTGGCGAGCCGACCATGAACCTTCCGGGGTATGCACGCCGCTACGCGACGCATCCAGCACCCAGGCTGGCAGCGGGGTATCGCTCATCGTTGCGCCGCTGGCAATGTCGGCAGCAACCGCTTTGGCGATGATACGCCAACCGGCTGCCTGCCAGATTTCAAACGGACCTTCTGACCAGCCGAAACCCCAGCGCATGGCGAGGTCAAGATCGCGGGCATTGTCGGCAACATTTTCCAGTTGCACGGCGCAATAATGGAAGACATCGCGGAAAATAGCCCACAGGAAGCGGGCCTGAGCGTGCGTCGAAGCCCGCAGCGCAGCGAATCGCTCAACAGGTGATTTGATCTTCAGGATGGCGGCGACTTCCTCGGAAACTTCGCCGGCGGTGCTGCGGTAATCCTGGCTGGCCAGGTCGAGAACCTGGATTTCCCGGCCTTTCTTGCGGAAGATGCCAGCGCCCGACTTCTGGCCCAGCGCGCCCTGCTCGATCAAGCCCTCAAGCCAGGCCGGCACAACAAAATGCTGGCGCCAGGGATCATCCGGCAAGGTGCTGTGCATAGTCCGCACGACATGCGCCAGCGTATCAAGACCCACAACATCGGCGGTCCGATAGGTGGCGCTCTTTGGGCGACCGATCTTCGGTCCGGTCAGCGCGTCGACTTCGTCAAAGCCCATCTCGAAGCGATAGGTGTGATGCATTACCGCAAGAATGGAGAAGACACCAATCCGGTTGGCGACAAAATTCGGCGTATCGAGCGCGCGCACGACGCCTTTGCCAAGGCGCGAGGTCAGCCAGGTTTCCAGCGCATCAAGCGTACCGGCATGGGTATCGGGTGTGCCGATGATCTCAACCAGACGCATGTAGCGCGGCGGATTGAAGAAATGGATGCCGCAGAAACGTGCCCGCATATCGACCGGCAGACCTTCGGCCAGCGTACTCATCGACAGCCCGGAAGTATTCGAGGCGACGATGGCGTTCGGCGCGATGTGCGGTGCGATCTTGGCGTACAAGGCGTACTTCCAGTCCATACGCTCGGCAATCGCCTCGATCACCAGATCACAATCGGCGAGTTGCGCCAGATCATCGTCGTAGTTTGCCGCAGAGATAAGCTTCAAACGGCCCTTGCTGGCCAGCGGGGCGGGTTCAAGTTTTTTGAGGCCGGCCAGCGCCTTGTTGGCGATGCCATTCTTGTCCCCGGCACTGGCTGGCAGATCGAAAAGAACGACCGGAATACCCGCATTGGCCAGGTGGGCAGCAATCTGCGCCCCCATCACACCGGCCCCGAGGACTGCTGCTTTCTTGACGTTTAATTGTTTCAATTTCAACTCCTGCAATTTGCCGTTTAACCCGCGATTTCTTCGCGAATTGCCTTTTTGTTGATCTTGCCAACGCTGGTTCGCGCCAGCGACTGCACGAAGCGCACCTGATCGGGAATGGCGTAGCGCGAAATATGGCCGTCATCGGCAAACTTCTTGACGATCCCCTTGATATCCTCGGCTGAGGCAGTTTGCCCTTCCTTGAGGACGACCATCGCCATCGGACGCTCGCCCCACTTGTCGTCCTTGACACCGATAACAGCAGCTTCACTGACTGCCGGGTGCTGCGTGATGATGTTTTCAAGTTCGAGCGAAGAAACCCATTCGCCGCCGGTCTTGATGACGTCCTTCAAGCGGTCGGTCACCTGCAGGCAGCCCTTGCTATCGATCACGCCGATATCGCCGGTATGCAAACGACCGCCCAACCAGAGATCGTCAGAAGCTGCTGGATTGTGCAGGTAACCCATGGTCAGCCACGGTGCCCGGACGACGATCTCACCGGAACTCTTGCCATCCCGGGCAACATCCAGCATGTAGCCATCAACCGTGCGCAAATCGACCAGCGGAATCGGATAACCGGTTTTGATCCGCAAATCAGCCTGCTGATCGATTTCGCTGTCGATCAATTCGGAAGAAACGCTGGCGATGGTCAGGATCGGGCAGGTCTCCGACATGCCGTAACCGGCAAAGACATCAATGCCGCGTTCCAGCGCCATGATGGCAAGGCTCTTGGGGAAAGCCGCACCACCGATGATGACCTTCCAATTGGAGAAATCAACCTCCTTGGCCGTGGCGCTGGCCAGCAGCATGTGCAGGATGGTCGGCACGCAATGCGAGAAAGTAACCTTCTCGTCACGTATGTACTGCGCCAGGGTATCCGGCGCATAGCGTCCGGGATAAACCTGCTTCAACCCGAGCATGGTGGCAATATATGGCAGGCCCCAGGCATGAACGTGGAACATCGGGGTAATCGGCATATAGACATCGTCGCGATGCAAGCGGCCCTGCGCCGGTGCCGAAGCAAGATGCGCCGTCACAGCCAACGTGTGCAACACCAACTGCCGATGGCTGAAATACACGCCCTTCGGCAAGCCCGTCGTCCCCGTTGTGTAAAAGGTCGTCGCCCGCGTGTTTTCGTCAAAATCGGGGAAATCGAAATCGGCTGACTCTTTGGCCAGTAGCGCTTCGTATTCTCCGGCATAGGGAATTCCGAACGAGGCCATTTCGGCGCCGTCGTCGGAGATCAGGATAAATTTCTTTACCGTCTCCAGTTGGTCCTTGATGATGGCCAAAACCGGAATGAACTCGACATTAACCAGGACGACATCGGCCTTGGCATGGTTCAGCGTGTAAAGGATCTGCTCCGGCGACAAACGAATATTGACCGTCTGCAACACCGCACCCATCATCGGAACGGCGAAAAAGCACTCAAGATAGCGATGGCTATCCCAATCCATGACCGCCACCGTATTACCCGGCTCGACACCTTGGCCGCTCAGGGCATTGGCCAGACGGCCAATGCGCCGGGCAAATTCACCGTAATTCATCCGGAGGCTGTCGCGGTAAACAATTTCCTGATCAAGCGCAGTCGCCAGCGGGGTATGCAACAGTTGTTTGATCAGCAGAGGATAGGCGTAGGCACTCGGTGTGATTTTGACGGTTTCTGGTTGCACGTTGGTCTCCTTTTTTATGGATAGTTAGTACGACAAACCTTGTAGCGGTGTCGTTAATCTGCCCAGTGAGGATTCCAGACGTTCAGCAACTGCCCTTAGCCGTCGAAATTTTTCATCACCGAGCATTTCTCAATAACAAAGTCTATCCATCCGCCCGGCAGATACACCCCCCAACTAAGGGGGGATAGTGACCATTGAACCAAGGTGCTTGCCCCCGGTTTCGGTAACAATTTAGAGGCTGTCCGGCTTGAAGCCGATTTCTTTATAGGTCGCTTGAATCACTTCCTTGCCGATGCGACTTTCCATTTTTTGATGTACAGGCACCATTGCCTTCTTGAAGGCAAGACGCTCTTCTGGCGTTGGGACATAGACGTTTGTTTTGCCAGATTTCTTGATTGCAGCCAGACCATTCTCGTTTTCAACTTTGGCGATCTGGTTGGCAAACCGAGTGGTCTGCTCCATTGCAACCTCCAGTTGCTGGCGAATATCTGGCGGCAAACCATCCCAAAATTTCTTGTTGGCAATCGCAGCGTATCCAATGTAACCATGATCGAGAACAGTCAGATGACTTTGCACTTCGTAATGCTTCTGGGTATATACGTTGGAGCTGACATTCTCGCTGCCATCGACAACGCCGGTTTCCAGGGCCTGATAAACCTCCGAGAAGGCCATCACTTGCGGCAGCGCACCCACAGCACGCATCTGTTCTTCCAACACTTTGGAAGACTGGATACGCATCTTCTTGCCTCTTAGATCGGCCGGTGTGTGAATCGGCGAATTGGCATGCATCACCTTAAAGCCGTTATCCCAGTAGGCGAGACCGGTGATCCCCCGCTGGCCGAGTTTTCCCAGAAACAATTTACCCAGAGGCCCGTCAGTGATCTTCCGCAAATCTGCTTCGTTACTAACCCGGATGCTGCAGCACGGCAATCGCACACATAAACGTCATGAGGCAGGATCTTGGTTCATTGAGGAAG
>DAOLZE010000175.1:0-5427 GCA_035426125.1 Rhodocyclaceae bacterium | reverse complement strand
CCATGGCGCCAAGCACACAGCCCTCACTGCCCGGCTTGCCAGCCTTCAGCTTGCCGACCTTGGCTGTCAACTTGGCAACGAAAGTGTCGGCCACGGCGCTGGCAACGATAATTCGATCTGTCGACATACAGATCTGGCCCTGGTTGAAAAAGG
Organism: Rhodocyclaceae bacterium; assembly: GCA_035426125.1. Classification (GTDB taxonomy): domain Bacteria; phylum Pseudomonadota; class Gammaproteobacteria; order Burkholderiales; family Rhodocyclaceae; genus Sterolibacterium. The sequence continues at coordinate 5,274 of DAOLZE010000175.1, read as the reverse complement.
AGCCGAAGGCTGCTGCCTCGACAGCTTCGTCCAGATCAGCATCATCGAGAATGAGCATCGGGTTCTTGCCACCCAGTTCGAGCACGGCCGGCTTCAGGTGCTTAGCAGCGAGTTGGCCGATAATGCGACCAACGCCCGTTGAGCCTGTAAAGTTAACCCGCTTGACGGCCGGATTAGCGATGAGGCGCTCGACCACAGCCGGCGCATCGGCCGGCGCATTGGTCACGACATTGACGACGCCTGCCGGGAAACCGGCTTCGACGAAGACCTGGCCGATCAGACGATGTACGGCGGGGGTCAGTTCGGAAGCCTTGAGCACGACCGTATTGCCACAGGCCAACGGCACGGCAATGGAACGCGTACCAAGAATAACCGGTGCATTCCACGGAGCGATGCCTAACACGACACCGGCCGGCTGGCGCAAGGCCATCGCCAGGTTACCTTCAACGTCACTCGGAATCACCTCGCCACCAACCTGAGTGACCAGACCCGCTGCATCGCGCAGCATATTGGCAGAAAGCATGGCGTTGAAGCCGTACCAGATCGGCGTCGAACCAGCTTCAGCAACTCCCAGTTCAACAAAATCCTTGGCGTGGCTATCCATGACCTCAGCGGCCTTCAACAGCAACTTGCGGCGCTCGCTCGGCGGCATAACCGACCAAGCAGGGAAGGCGGCGGAGGCGGCAGCCACTGCCGCGTCAACATCGGCCAGAGTGGCTGCTGCCACAACGGATACCACCTCGCCACTAACCGGACTCTTGCGCTCGAAAGTCGCACCATTGGATGCCGGACAGGCAGCGCCACCAATCAGCAATTTAACGTCGTTCATATTGTCTCCTCTGTTCGGAAATGCACCGAGGGTCACCCCCCCGGCGTCACGCTTAGCGCTTATAGGTCTGCAGACCCGGCTTCAAGGTCTTGTCATCAAGGAACTGTTTCATACCTTGCTTACGCCCCTCCTCAGGATCGCGACCAATACACTGATCGAGCTTGGCGTACAGGTAGTCCTCGTTCTGCTCCCAATCGAGTTCGCGGCAACGCTTGAAGCCGTTCTTGGCATAGCGCAGGACGACCGGATTTTTCTCGAGCAACTTTTCGGCAACCGCCTTGACTTCGTCGCGTAACTGGGCGAGCGGCACGCTCTTATTAACCAGCCCCATCTGGGCGGCCTTCTGACCACTGAACGGATCGCCAGTCATGATGTAATACAAGGATTCACGGTGACCAACAGTGTCGGCCATGGCCTTGCTTACTAGGTTGCCCGGCGGAATGCCCCAGTTGATTTCGGACAGTCCGAAAGTCGCCTCATCGGCGGCATAGGCCAGGTCACAAGCAACCAGTGGCGAGAAGCCACCACCGAAACACCAACCGTTAACCATGGCGATGGTCGGCTTGTTATACATTCGCAGCAACTTCCATTGCCACTCACAGGCTTCGCGACGGGAACGCTCTTGGTAAATTTCCGGCTTGCCATCCGTTTCGCGGAAATACTCCTTGAGGTCCATGCCAGCGGTCCAAGAATCCCCGGCACCAGTCAGCACCACAACACCAGTCTCTTCGTCGAGTTCGAGCGTCTGCAGGATATCGATCATTTCGCGATTGAGCGTCGGGCTCATTGCATTGCGCTTTTCAGGGCGATTGAACGTAACCCAGGCAATCCCTGCCTCAACCTCAACCTTTACCGTCGACCAACGACCTTCATATTTGGACATTGCCACTCTCCTTTAGGAAAAAAGATATCAGGCACCCTGATATAGTAGTCATCATATTTGATCCAGAACAAAAGTCAATGGGTAAAATTGGTTGCTTAATAAATAATTTGTTTCGAAGCCTCGGATTGATTCTGGACGGGTAAAATTCCACCGAAAGTTATCAGCCTACCTGTCACAATAGCGGCTTTGGTGACTCTTTTACCTGACCTTTCCAGCACACTCTTAGGACCGATTCGCCCGATGTCCGATTCCAAACTCTCAACCAAGACCGAAGAGACACTCCGTCCGACCGGCACCTGCTACCTGATTGGCCGCCTCGACCACGCCCTTAGCCGTCGCATGCTTCAAGTCCTGGCACCACTTGGACTCACCGTCAGCCAGTACACCGCTCTATCCTTCATCGACGCACAAGCACAGATCAGCAACGCCCAACTGGCCGAACGCACCCTGATTTCACCGCAATCTGCCAACGAGATGGTCAAGCAGATGAATGAAAAGTGTTGGGTCGAGCGCGAGCCCGATCCCCTCCATGGGCGCGTGGTACGCCTGAGCGTAACGGTCGCCGGCAGGGCGCTGCTGCAACAGGCGCATGCAGCCGTTGCCCGTATCGAATCGAGCATGCTCGCCGACATCACACAGGCCCAGCGTAAAGCCTTCGATGACAACTTGCGCCGAGTGCTGCTTGCGCTAGCACACTAAAAATTGTCCCTCGGTCAGGCAGCAGAATAGGCCAACCGCTGTTTTGATACCCTTGATACCGCCAGCACCATAAATTTCAAAGCCTGAAATCGGGGTACTATCGAAATCAAATCCATATTTGCGGAAGATACGTCAGTGGACCTGAAACAACTCGAATATTTCGTCCGCGTGGCTGAACTAGGCAGCTTCACCCGAGCCTCTATCGTGCTCGACATTGCCCAGCCTGCCCTCAGTCGACAGGTACGCATGCTGGAACTGGAATTCGAACAAACCTTGCTGTTACGCAACGGTCGTGGCGTGACAACGACGGATGCCGGAAAAATGCTTCTTGAATACGGTCGCGGTATCCTATACCAAGCGGAGCGGCTGCGTGAAGAACTGGGCCTGGCCCGTGGTGCGCTGGTTGGCCACGTCGCCCTGGGCATGCCGCCCAGCCTTCTGAAGATACTTGCCGTACCGATCTTGCGGGAATTCAAGGCCCGTTTGCCAGCAGCAAAACTATCCATTCGAGAAGGCCTCTCGACCAGCATGCACGAAGCATTGCTCTCCGGCCGTCTTGACCTGGGGCTACTCTACAACGTCTCGTCGTCACCCGATGTCGACCTGCAGCCACTGATCAAGGAAGAGATGTTTCTGGTGGCTCGCCTGGACGACAACAAGGTGCCCGACGAAATCACCATGCGCGACCTTCCCCTCTATCCGCTAATCGTACCCAGCCGCCCCAACGCCATCCGCATGCTGATCGAAGGTGAATTGGCCAACCTTGGTTTGCGCCCGAGCATTGCTCTGGAGGTCGACGGGGTCAGCACCATTCTCGACCTAGTCACCGAAGGTTTTGGTTATGCTTTCCTTTCGCGCAATGCCGTCGCTAATCTAGCGGGATCCCATGCCTTCCAACTGAGCCGCATTGTTGATCCGGTGCTCTACGGCAAGCTCTCGCTGGCACTTAACTCCCACCGCCAGGTCACCGCCACGCAACGGGCACTGATCGATATCGTCCAAAAGGTGGTTGCCAACCAGCTTGGCACACCGACCGGCAATTGCTGAAACTTCACGGTTATTGGCCCGCTCGTCCTGCTCGGAAGCGCCTTTTATCTGGTTCTTCTCCATCGGCTCGCAGTTTCGATCCACGCTTCCTTCCCACAGTCGTTCGCCCTCAGGTAGTTGCGCGTCACTTCGTTCGTCGTGATCAACTTACGACGGGACACCCGCAAGAGTGCGCCCATGCTGGGCGCACCAAAGAAAAAGGCCACCCTCGGGTGGCCGAACGAACGATGAGCCAGATCAGCCAAAGGTCTTCAGGGCAACCAGCGAGATGCTCGGGAAGATCAACAAGATGCCGATACGGATCACGTCCCAGGTCAAGAAGGGCATGACCCCGCGGAAAATCACCCCCATCGGAATATCTTTGGCAACACCGTTGATAATGTAAACATTCATTCCGACCGGCGGTGTAATCAAGCCAACTTCCATGACGACTAGTGCGACGATGGCGAACCAGATTGCCTTGTCTTCGACGCCCAGCCCCCAGTAATCGAGCCCCAGGATGATCGGCAGAAATACAGGGACAGTGAGCAGGATCATCGACAGGCTATCCATCACGCAACCAAGGAACAGATAGACCACGATGATTGAGAGCATGACTGTCCAAGGCCCGAAACCCATCTCGCGCACCCAGTTCGCAGCATCAGTTGGTAACTGCGAAATGGCCATGAAGGAATTCAGGGTATCCGCACCGAGCAGGATCAGGAACATCATGCCTGTGCCAGTCGCCGTCCCAAAAATGCACTGTTTCAGGCCTTCGCCCTTGAGACCTCCGGAATGCCACGCAACAAACCCCGTTGCCAGCGCACCGATGGCAGCCGCCTCGGTTGGGGTAAACAGACCACCGTAAATGCCGCCGATAACAATCAGGAAGACCAGCATTACCGGCCAAGTCCCAATTAGGGTCTCGATGCGCTCGGCCCAGCTATGCTTTGGAGAACCAGGCCCAGCCGATCCCGGATCCAGGCGTGCGACGATGGCGATGACTGCCATATACCCGAGTGCAGCCAGTACCCCTGGGATGAAAGCTGACAGGAACAGCTTGGCGATATTCTGCTCTGCCAGAATGCCATAGATGACCAGAGGAACAGAAGGCGGAATGAGGATTCCCAGCGTTCCACCCGCAGCCAGCGAGCCAGCGGCCAGGGAAGGTTTATATTGATGGTGCTTCAACTCGGGAAGCACCACGTGGGCCATGGTCGCAGCTGTCGCCAGCGACGATCCGCAGATCGCGCCAAAACCGGCACACGAGGCTGTCCCCGCCATCGCCATCCCCCCCCGCCAGTGCCCGATAAAGGCATTACCTGCACGGAACAAGGAGCGCGACAAGCCTCCGTGCGTTGCAAACTGTCCCATCAGCAGAAAGAGAGGCACGACAGAAAGGTCATAGAGAGAAAAGCGTCCGTAGGGCGCGTTTTTCAGGAAAGCCAGGAAAGGATCCAGCCCGGAGAGCCAGACATAGCCGATGGCTCCCGTCAGGAACATGGTGACACCAACCTGGATACGCAACGCCATGAAACCGAGCATCACGACCCCCATGATCAGGGCAATGCTTGTGCCGCTCATCGGTATTTCTCCCCACGTAACTCGTTATAACAGGTATTCAAAGCAGTAATCCCGAGCAGGATGAAAGCTGGCACAACCGGTACATATCCCCACCAGATCGGCAGTGAGATGACCATCGAAGCTTCGCCGAACTCGCGCATGTCCATCATCCCCTCCCATATACGCCACGCCAGCAGGAAGGAAGTGCCGGCCAATACCAAGGCTGCAAATGCATCCAGAACGCGCTTCAGGCCTTCCGATGCCCACAGCGTAA
>DAOLZE010000174.1:0-5429 GCA_035426125.1 Rhodocyclaceae bacterium | reverse complement strand
AAACTTGGGGATGCCACTTCGCTGGTTTGCCCGGCGGAAAAACAGAATCTGGCGGCCATCGAAAAACTCATCAAATTCCAGATTGAACAGGTCACCGCACCCGGCTTCAGCCGCAATGAGGACCCGGATCTGCATGCTGCCGAAGAGAGAGAAAGACCGCACCGCAGCCGTGAGAGTGGTGAAAAAAACAAGGAGCGCAGCATGCGCACTGATCGTGCGCGCTCACCTTCTCCCACAGCCGTTGAACGCTCCGAACGCCCCGAACGTCATGAACGCCCGGAGCGCAGTTCGCGTTCGGCCGCGCTGCCAGCATCAACATCGCATTTACCGAAACTCGATTTCGATCCCAACCAGCCTTATGTTTCGCGTATCAGCGAAGGCGCCACAGCCGCCTCATCGACATCCGCCGAGAAACCGTTGTCGCGCCCGCAAAAGGCCATGGCAGCACTACTTGGCGGGCTGGGCAAGAAGTAATTCCAGAGGCATTCCGGACTGTAAAGCCTGAGTAGTCCTCAAAAAATCGGACTTCAACCTGGCCTGTTTCATTGCTTCACCGACCCAGGAGGCTCACTGACCTGACTTTGCCGGTGCAGTTTTGTACCGCCCCAGGCGATGAACTGGTCGACATAGGAAAATGCGACCGGAATCACCAGCAGGCTGAGGAAGGTCGAAGTCATCAACCCGCCGATAACGACGATAGCCATCGGCGCACGGAAGCTCGGGTCGGTACCAATCCCCAGTGCGATCGGCAGCATGCCGGCACCCATGGCGATGGTGGTCATGACGATCGGCCGGGCACGCTTGCGGCAGGCGTCGAGCAGCGCACGATGACGCTCAAGACCGTGATCCCGACGCGCCATGATGGCGTAATCGATGAGCAGAATGGAGTTCTTCGTGGCGATGCCCATCAGCATGATCAGGCCGATCATCGACGGCATGGAGATCGCCCTCTGGGTAACGAACAACGCAAGAAAGGCCCCCGGCACCGAGAGAACCAGCGCCAGCAAAATAGTCACCGGCTGAATGAAATCCTTGAACAACAGCACCAGCACAATGTAAATGCACAGCACGCCGGCGATCATCGCCATGCCAAAGCCGGCATACAACTCCCCCATCGACTCGGCATCACCGACGGTGGTATGGATCACGCCAGCCGGCAGATTGTGCAATGTCGGCAGCGACAGGATGGTTTTTTCAATATCACCAAGCGGCTGCCCGTTGAGTTCGACTTCAAAATTGATATTGCGCAGCCGGTCATAACGTTCGATCTCGGCAGGACCCCCACCAATCGAGATTGCCGCGATATTACCCAGCATCACCGGCCCGGCCTTGCCGGGCACCTTCAATCGTGAGATGAGATCGATATCGGCACGCGCAGCCGCCGGCAGTTTGACGACGATCGGGATCTGGCGCTGGGCCAGATTCAGCTTGGGCAGATCCTGCTCATAGTCGCCGGCGGTAGCAATACGCAAGGTGTCGGCGATATCCGCCGAGGTCACGCCAAGATCGGCCATCCGGGCGAAATCGGGACGTACGATCAACTCCGGGCGAACCAGGCTGGCGGATGACGTGACACTGCCGATACCGGGAATGGCGCGTAGTTCGCGTTCAACCTTGCGTGCATGTTCAACCAGCAGCGTATTATTTTCGCTGGCGAGAACCAGTGTGTATTTCTCCTGTGCCGAACCGAGGCCAACGCGGATGCGTGCACCGGGAATCGCCGTCAGCGCCTCGCGCAATTCGTGTTCGATGAACTGCTTGCTGACACCATGACGCTCCTGCCGTGGCGTCAGATTGATGGTCAGAGTTGCCTTGCGCACCTCGCTGGCACCGGCGGGCATGAAAGGATCGCTGCCTGACTTGCCACCACCGACGGCGGTGTACACCAGCTTCACATACGGGCTGCGCTGAAGAATTTCGCGCGCCTGCTCTGCCGCTGCCAATGTTTCCTTGAGCGTGCTGCCCGGTTGCAGGGAAAGATAAACCTGGGTTTGCGAAAAATCGTCCGGCGGAATGAAACCGGAAGGCAGTAATGGCACCAGCGCGAAAGAACCAAGAAAAAATCCGCCGGCGATCAACAGGGTCATGGCCCGATGCTTGAGACAGGCATCCACCCATGTTTCATAGACCAGCAGCCAGCGTGGTTCGACATATGGTTTGGTGGGCGGCTTGAGCAGATAGGCCGACATCATCGGTGTCAGCATGCGTGCGACGACCAGCGAGAAAAATACCGCGATGGCCGCCGTCCAGCCAAACTGGACGAAGAATTTTCCCGGCAATCCGCCCATGAAAGCCGTCGGCAAAAAGACTGCGATCAGCGTGAAGGTCGTTGCGATGACGGCGAGACCGATCTCGTCGGCAGCCTCTATCGCTGCCTGAAAAGGCGTTTTACCCTGCGCCAGATGACGCATGATATTTTCAATTTCGACAATGGCATCGTCGACGAGAATACCGATCACCAGCGACATCGACAGCAGGGTCACGATGTTGATGGTGAAACCAAGCAAATGAATCACCGCAAAAGTCGGAATGATGGACAGCGGCAACGCGGTGGCAGAAACGAAGGTTGCGCGCGAATCGCGCAGGAACAGCCAGACAACCAGCACGGCAAGGAGTGCGCCTTCAATCAGCAGCGACATCGAGCCTTCGTAGTTATCGATCACCGGATCAACAAAATTGAAGGCTTCGGTAATTTCGATATCCGGATGCTCGGCTTTCAATTTGCTCAAGGCGGCGCGCACATTATTGGTCACCGAGACCGCTCCGCTGCCACGGCTACGCGTAATTTCAAAGCCAACCACCGACTTGCCATTGAGCAATGCAGCGCTACGCTGCTCGCCCACCGTATCGCTGACCGTGGCTACCTGATCGAGACGCAAATGACGGCCATCGGAAAGTGCGATGTCCATCGCCCCCAGTTCCGCTGCGTTATTGACCGTCGCTACCGTGCGCACCGTCTGCTCGCTACCGCCGATGTCACTGCGCCCACCCGACGCCTCCTGCTGCACGCGGCGCAACTGGCGCGAGATCTCGGCTGCGGTAACATTCAACGCCATCACCCTGACGGGATCGAGATCGACGCGCACTTCGCGTGTCACACCGCCAACCCGCGCCACAGCCCCGACGCCACGCGCACTGAGCATGGCTTTGGTCACATCATGATCGACAAACCAGGACAGCGCCTCATCATCCATGCGCCGGGAGGCGACGGTATAGGTGAGGATCGGGCTGCCGGCCAGATCGATCTTTTCAATCACCGGGTCCTTGAGATCGCCCGGCAGATCCGAGCGAATACGTCCCACGGCAGAACGCACATCATCAAGCGCCTCCTGCACCGGCTTTTCCAGACGGAATTCAGCGGTCACTGTCGCCGTGCCGTCCTGCACCTTGGTGTAGATGTGCTTGATGCCGCGCAGCGCCGCGAGCGCATTCTCGATCTTGCGCGCCACCTCGGTTTCCATCTGCGACGGCGCAGCGCCGGGCAGGCTTGCGGTCACCAGCACAGTCGGCAGATCGACATCCATGAACTGCTGAATTTCCATGGCGCGAAACGACATCACGCCGGCCAGCGTCAGCATCATGAAAAGCAGGATGGCCGGAATCGGGTTACGGATCGACCAGGTAGAAACGTTCATTGGACAGTTTTTTCTGCAACACCCGCCGCATCGGCGACAACCATGACGACATCGCCGTCGGCCAGAAAGCCGGCACCGGAGGTGACGATGCGGGCAGCGGGTTCAATACCTTCAACAATCTCGATACGCTCACCACTGCGGCGACCGGTCTTGACACGAATTTGTTCAACGTGGGTCTGCGCTGCTGCAGATGTTCCGCTGGATTCCGTGGCGAGGCGGAACACATACGCATGGCCCTCGCGCAGCACTACCGCCGATTGCGGCAGGGTCAGCGCCGGGCCACGCCCCGTCTCGATTTCACCGCGCACAAAAATGCCGGCACGCAGACTTTTTGTTGCCGGCAGATCGACAAAGACAATCCCGTTGCGTGTGCGTGGATCGACGCTGGGAGCAACCGTCCGCACCTTGCCCTGAACCTGCTCACCATTTGGAGCGCTCAGGATGGCCTGAGCCCCCGGCCTGATCTGTGTCAGATTGACTGCCGGAACTTCAGCCTGCCATTCGATACGACCGCCACGGATCAGGCGAAACAATTCCTGACCCGGTTGTGTCAGCGATCCGACGGTGGCAGCGCGTGCCGAAATGATGCCGCCGTCCGGCGCCGTCACACTGGTTTTCTGCATGCGCAACTCGGCTGACTGCAAACGCGCACGCGCAGCGGCAAGTCGTGCCTGCGCCGTGCGTTCGGCGGTGGTGAACTGCGTCTGCATCTGTTGGCTGTAAAAACCCTGCGCACGCAAAGCCTGAGCACGCTCGGCATTGCCCTTGGCCTCGCCGGCGACAGCCTCCTGCTCGGTGACCGAAGCGCCGGCTTCTGCCAGCTCGCTGGCCACCGTATCGTCAGCAATACGCGCCAACACTTGTCCCTTTTTGACGGTATCGCCAACCTGCACATCAATCTCAGTGATGCGGTATTGATCCAATTCCGCACCGATCACCGCCTCCTGCCAGGCCACCACGTTGCCGTCGACAGACAGACTCTGCAACCAGTCTTCCTTGCGTGGCGATGTCACCGTAACCGTCAGCGACGGCCGGATCGCTGCGCCATGTGTGGACGTGCGCGGCGCGTCACCTGCCGATGACTTCTCAGGTACAACCGACGCTGCGTGCCACCACCAGCCACCGGCACCGAGCACAGCAACCACAACCGCGCCCAATAACCGGCCGCGCCCCCGAAACCATGACATTGCCATGAAAACTCCTGCTGTCCGAAACAACCGGCCCGACGTTGTTGATACCGCCGCAGCCAAAACCCGCAATTATACCCGACTCCGGCATCGCTTATCTGATCTGTATTCGCTGAAACGACAACGCCCGCAAAAGCGGGCGTTGTCACTGGCACACAGAATAGCCCTGCGTGAATCAGGCCTTCAATGCCGCCAGTACTTCTTCGAGCATCTTCTTGGCGTCGCCGAACAACATGCGGTTGTTGTCCTTGTAGAAGAGCGGGTTGTCTACGCCGGCGTAGCCGGACGCCATGCTGCGCTTCATGACGATGGAGGTTTTCGACTTCCAGACTTCGAGCACCGGCATGCCGGCGATGGGGCTCGTGGGATCGTCCTGTGCGGCCGGATTCACGATGTCGTTGGCGCCGATGACCATGGCCACGTCGGTGTCCGGGAAGTCCTCGTTGATCTCGTCCATCTCGAACACGATGTCGTAGGGGACCTTGGCCTCTGCCAGCAGAACGTTCATGTGGCCCGGCATGCGGCCTGCGACGGGATGGATGCCGAAGCGCACGTTCACGCCGGCCTCGCGCAGGTGCCGGGTGATCTCGAACACCGTGTGCTGGGC
>DAOLZE010000173.1:0-5432 GCA_035426125.1 Rhodocyclaceae bacterium | reverse complement strand
AATGTCGACACCGACGCGATCATTCCCAAGCAGTTCCTCAAGTCGATCAAGCGCTCCGGCTTCGGCCCCTACCTGTTCGATGAATTGCGCTACACCGATTACGGTGACGTCGGCATGGATTGCAGCAAGCGTCCGCTGAACAAGGATTTCGCGCTCAACCAGCCGCGCTACCAGAACTCGCAAGTGCTGCTGGCGCGCGACAACTTTGGCTGTGGTTCGAGCCGCGAGCATGCGCCGTGGGCTATCGAGGACTACGGATTTCAGGTGATTATCGCGCCCTCCTTCGCCGACATTTTTTTCAACAACTGCTACAAAAACGGCATCCTGCCGATCGTCGCGCCAAGCGAAGTCGTCGACCGGTTATTCAAGGAATGCGCGGCGACCGAAGGCTATCGGCTGAAGGTGGATCTGCAAAGCCAGCTGGTGACGAGCCCCAACGGCTGGTCGTTCGGTTTTGAAATCACGCCGCATCGCAAGCATTGCCTGCTCAACGGTCTCGACGAAATCGGCCTGACGCTGGAACGCGCCGAAGAGATCCGCAGCTTCGAGAAAAAACACCAGGCCGCGCAACCCTGGTTATTCAACTGATATACAGAGGAAATAAATATGAAAATTGCAGTTCTGCCGGGCGACGGTATTGGCCCAGAAATCGTCGCGCAAGCGTTGCGCGTGCTCGACGTATTCAAATCGGAAGGCATGAAGATCGAAACCGAAGAAGCGCTTCTCGGCGGCGGTGCAGTCGATGCCACCGGCTCGCCCTATCCGGAAGCCACGCAGAAGATCTGCCGCGCCGCCGAAGCTGTGCTGCTAGGGGCTGTCGGCGGTCCGCAGTGGGACAACCTGCCGCGACCGCAGCGTCCGGAGCGCGGCCTGCTGGGGATCCGCAAGGATCTGAACCTGTTCGCCAACCTGCGCCCTGCCGTACTCTATGCCGAACTCGCCAATGCATCGTCCCTGAAGCCGGAAATCGTCGCGGGTCTGGACATCATGATCATTCGCGAACTGACCGGCGACATCTACTTCGGCGAGCCACGCGGTATCACTGTCGAAGATGGCAAACGTGTTGGCCGCAATACCATGATCTACAACGAAGATGAAATCCGTCGTATCGGCCATGTCGCCTTCAAGGCTGCCCAGCGGCGCAGCAGGAAGGTCTGCTCGGTCGACAAGATGAATGTGCTGGAAACCACCCAGCTCTGGCGCGACGTGATGATCGAGCTATCTGCCGAATATCCGGATGTCGAACTCAGCCATATGCTGGTCGACAACGCCGCGATGCAACTGGTGCGCAACCCGAAGCAATTTGATGTCATGGTCACCGGCAATATCTTCGGCGATATTCTCTCCGATGAAGCGTCGATGCTGACCGGCTCGATCGGCATGCTACCGTCCGCATCGCTGGACGCCAACAACAAAGGCATGTACGAACCCTGCCACGGATCGGCGCCGGACATCGCCGGGAAGAATCTCGCCAACCCGCTGGCGACGATTCTCTCTGCGGCAATGATGCTGCGCTACACTTTCAATAATGAGGCTGCCGCCGCACGCATCGAAGCCGCTGTGAAGAAGGTGCTGGCTGCCGGTTATCGCACCGCCGACATCTTCGAACAGGGAATGAAGAAGCTATCCTGCACGGAGATGGGCGATCAGGTCGTTGCGGCAATGTAACTGGCCGCTGAAATTCTGAACCGGGACAATACAATGCGCACACTGCTACGCTCGATTTACCGCCATGTCCCGGCCAGTCGCGCCATTTTCCGGAAGATCAGCCAGATCCTGCCGCGATTCATTCGAGATAGGGCGTTCCTCGAAAAGCAGGTTTTTGCTTACCTGAACCGCGAACGGAACATCCGGGAAATTCTGTTTGCCGGTGTGGAAATGTATACGCTGCACTATGCCGGATGCCTGCCGGAAAAACATTTCCAGACAATCGACATCGATCCGGAAAAAGCCGGGTATGGTGCGACGAATCGCCATACTGTCGGTTCGGTCACCGAGCTACGCAGTTACTACAAACCAGATCAGTTCGATTGCATCATCCTGAACGGCCTGATCGGCTATGGGCTCGACAGTGCGGAAGATGTCGATCAGGCGTTGCACGAATCCCTTGCCGTGCTACGCCCCGGCGGTCTGCTGATCATTGGCTGGAACAACACCCCACAGCATCTGGCCTTCAAGCTAGAAAGCCTGCCCGGCTACCGGCAATTCGAGACATTCACACCACAAACCGGCAACCTCAACGCCAGCCGCATCGAAGCCAATCCCGGCAACCGGCATACCTTCGATTTTCTGCGCAAGCCTGCGCATTGAGGTTACAAAGCGAAGAGGCCTGACACAGGAAAGAAAGCCTGCATCCAGCCATCCAATCTTTGCCGCTATTCGCTTTGACCAGATACCTTCCGCGCCGCAATGAACATCTTCGGACTGAGCCAGCCCAACAATCTGTTGGCTGGATTACTCAGAAAGTCGGCCAGAGCAACCGTAAACCTGTCATCCGGTCCGATCACGACACCGTTGAACTCTTCCTGCTCAACCTGGAATGCATCGCCGAGAAGCTTCTTGTAGGCATTGAAAGTACCCAGCGGCCAAAATCCGTATTCGTTCTTGTCCAGTATCCAGATCACAGCCAGGAGAGGGTTGAATTTGTTGGGTTCAAAAATCAGGATCTCTCCACCCGGCTTCAGGACACGAGTAACCTCGCTCATGGTATGTCGTGGTTCCTCCAGATGATGAATCGTATCGACCATGATGATCTTGTCGAATTCTCCATCTGCAAACGGCAACTTGTCTTTTTCAAGCAGGACCACATTGGCATTGGAAAGTGTCTTGCGCTCAATCATCGCCTGGCATTCATTGACAAAGCTCGGCACGATATCAGCACCGGTAATCGTTTTGCAGAGGGGCGCCATGAGAGAGAGAAAACCGCCGGTACCACAACCTAAATCGAGGCACTTATCGCTGGCTGCAAGATGGCGTGTAACTACCGGCAGGAAATGCTTCAGGACGGATACATTCGTCGATATCTTGTCGGGGTCGAAACGACGTTCCTTGCCCCAGATGCCGCGCTTATTGTCGCCGCTCGAAAGTCCTTCATAGAAGCTGCGGGTCTGTTCGCTCGAATAATTTCTGAAGATATTCCGCATAGTTACCCAACTCCACTTCAAAATAGCCAATAAAAGCCATCCGGCTTACCGGAAAATATCGCTCTCATCTGTATTCAGACAAAGCCGTCCATTAACTGGACATGTACCGTCTCTCCAACGGCAACATTGCCGCGATCCAGTTCGATGACGATCAGGCAGTTGGCGTCGGCCATCGAGCGCAGGATACCCGAACCTTGCGCGCCAGTTGGACGCACCCGCCATTCGCCGTTTTCCTGGTAGAGCATTCCGCGCTGGAATTCCGTACGGCCGGGCATCTTTTTCAGCGGTGCGCCACAAATCACCGGCAAGGTAGGTAACTCCAGCAGATGCGGGGCAACACCCATCATTTTCAACAGGGCCGGACGGACGAACTGATAAAACGCCACCATCACGGCCACCGGGTTTCCGGGAAGGCCAAACAGCCAAGTGCCATTCTCGATGCGGCCGGCATTGGCGATGCGGCCGAAGGCCATCGGACGGCCGGGCTTCATGGCGATTTTCCAGAAGGCGACCTCACCCAGCTTGGCCATCAGCTCGCGCACAAAATCAGCTTCGCCAACCGACACGCCGCCGCTGGTAACAATAGCATCGGCATTCGCCGCCGCTTCGATAAGCGCTGCTTCAAGCGCCGCCGGATCGTCGCGCAGCACGCCCATGTCAAGCACCTCGCAACCGAGCCGTGTCAGCATGCCCCACAGCGAATAACGGTTGCTGTCATAGACCTCGCCGGGTTGCAGAATGCTGCCGACCGAGTTGAGCTCATCGCCGGTCGAAAACACCGCGACACGCAGACGACGGTGCAGCGTTACTTCGGCCTGTCCAAGCGAAGCCAGCAGACCGATTTCAGATGGTCGCAGCAACTTGCCGGCTGTCAGCGCCGGCTCTCCTGCGCGCAGATCCTCGCCGGCACGGCGGATGTTCTGCCCTGCGCGCTGACCGGATGGAATGGCGACAACATCACCATCGCGGCGCACCACTTCCTGAATAACAACAGCATCAGCTCCGCGAGGAATGATGGCGCCGGTCATGATGCGTATCGCTTCACCCGCACCAAGCGTAGCGCTGAAAGGATGCCCGGCGAAGGCCGTTCCGACGATTTTCAGTGTGGTCTCGCCGCTGGCAGAAAGGTCGGCGTGACGTACGGCATAACCATCCATTGCCGAATTGTCATGCGCCGGTACGTCGACGGACGCGATGACATCCGCAGCCAGCACGCGGCCGAGCGCCTGGCGCACAAAGGTACGCTCACGTCCGCCGGGCGGCGCAACCAGCGAGAGAATCAGTTGTCTGGCGCGCTCGACCGGCAGTGAATTAGGATCGTAATCATTGGCACAGGACAGCGTGTCTAACAGCGAGCTCATGAATTCTCCAATGGTTTGAATCGTGCAAGTTCTTCAAGCGTATTTATGTTGGCAAAGGCGGCTTCTCCCTCTGCCCCTGCAAAGGGTACCGCGACGACATCGAGTGTCTCATGCCAGAGGCCGATCCTGCATCCGCCCCCGGTGAGAAATGTCGTCAGGCCAGGCAGCACTTCGCGACGGCACAGCATGCAGGCATGTTGTGGCCAGCCGGCAGTCGTCGCCACGGCAAGCTGTGCCTGTGTCGCCTCAAGCGCGGCATACAGACGCGCCACCAGATCGCGCGGCAGGTACGGCGTATCGCAGGGCACCGTGGCCAACAGTGGCGTCGTGCATTGCGCCAGCCCCGCTTCCAGTCCGGCGAGCGGGCCGGCATAGCCGGCAATGCGATCGGCGATCAACGGATAACCGAAGGCGGCATAGGCAGCGGGATTGTGGTTGGCGTTGATCAGCAGAGGATCAACCTGCGGCGCGAAGCGTTCGATAACATGCGTCAGCAACGGCCGGCCATCGAGCAGTTGCAAGCCCTTGTCGAGACCATCCATGCGCCGCGCCAGACCACCGGCGATGATCAGGCCGGTAATTTGCGGAACGGCGGCAACGGGTACAGGAGTTGTCACAAGGGAACTCACAACATTGCGCCGGCTAACCGCCGATATATGACATCTCTATTTTATTTTGCGCAACGGTGGCGGCCTGGCGCCGCTCCGAATAATTGTCGGCGCGCACCCGCCACAGGTTGTCGAGCGTGGCCGCGATCTCTTCATCGGAATGACCGCAACGCAGCAGGGAACGCAGGTTGTAACCCTGTTCAGCAAACAGGCAGGTGTATAACGAGCCATCGGTGGATAAGCGGACACGCGTACAAGTTGCGCAGAAAGCCTGGGTCACCGATGAAATTACGCCGATCTCGCCGCTACCATCACGATAG
>DAOLZE010000172.1:0-5434 GCA_035426125.1 Rhodocyclaceae bacterium | reverse complement strand
TGCGGTGCTACTGGATTGGATTTACTGACCAAACTCGGCGCAAGCTATGCTTAATGATCCCGTTACCTTGATGTTTACGCGCGTACCTAAGCACGGACGGGAGCGCGACTGGGAGCTTTCCATCGCTGAAATGGACCGAGCCGCGCGGAATTTTCCCGGTCATATGGGGACCACAGTACTTAAGCCGCGCACGGGGATCGGGAAGGCTTACCGGATCATAGTCAGGTTCGACAGCCTAGACAATTTCCGGCGCTGGGAAACCTCCGAAGAGCGCGAGCGGTTACTGCAGGAGTTGGAATCGATGGAAAGCGAGCCGGTCACTTTTTGGCAGGAAACTGGACTGGAAACCTGGTTTGAGCTGCCTGAAGATGTCGGAAAGCATCACATGATGATTCCCCCTCCGCGCCACAAGATGATGGTCGTGAGCTGCATTGGCGTTTATCTGACTATTACGCCACTGCTAATCTCCCTCGGTCCGCAACTGAGTGGGTTCCCGATCTATGTCGTTACGCTGGTCTTGGTGGCGATCACGAGCGTATTGCTTACGTACGTTGTCATGCCGGTCATGTCACGAATCTTTCGACACTGGCTTTATGAGCGTCAAGCATAGTCGGCGGCTCAGCCCTGTAGCCGGAGAAGTCCTGCGGTGGGCGTATGGCCGGTCGTATTTGGAGCATCGCCAAGGCCTATAGGCTTTGGCCCAAGATGACGACAATTGCGGTGTAGTTTCTATACACATCAACAGGGCAGTCGTGTCCTCCCAGCTCGGTAGCGCGCCTACGACTTTCTGCAACGAATGCGCCAGATCCGTAAGGGCGCAGCCCGTCCACCTCGGCGTTTCCTACACCTATTCTGACTGAGTGACAGGCGCCGAATCAGGAACTCCATCTTTCGCCAAGTTTAAGTCCGCCGTGCGGCGGGCAAGGTTCCTGCCATTTTTACTGCAAGCAGGAATACGGCGCCCATTTCTCGGCAGGCTTGAATCTTGTTCAACTAGCTTTGCTGTAAGCCATCAAGGTGGGCGTGCGCAAAATGCGATCAAAAATGGATGCGGTCAGGATATAGAGACGACCACATAATGGAATCATATCTGGTGTTAGGTTATTGCCAGCAATGGGAGAGCGTTGCTAAAGTACGTAGCAGTTACAGTGTAGGTAGTGAAAGCGCAGTGACGATTAGCATTTCACGAATAGTCCATAATAAGGACTATATAAGAATCAAATGGAAGATCCGTTGTTGGGTCTAGGAGGAAAAGATGAAGAGGCTTGTCGTCGGCATTACTGGCGCCACTGGTGCCATTTTCGGAATTCGTCTGCTTGAGGCGCTCCAGGAGACCGATGTTGAAACCCATCTAGTCCTTAGCAAATGGGCCATGCAAACAATCGAGCACGAGACCAGTCTCACCGTGCAACAAGTCAAGGCGCTGGCCACGGTGACGCATTCTGAAGGGAATATGGGGGCTTCCGTGTCATCCGGTTCGTTCTTGACCGAGGGCATGGTGATTGCCCCGTGCTCCATGCGCACCGTCGCTGCCATTGCCAACGGGGTCGGTGAAAACTTGGTGCATCGTGCGGCGGATGTGGTTCTGAAGGAGCGACGCCGCTTGGTGCTCGTGGCGCGTGAGATGCCGCTCAGCGACATTCATCTCGAGAACCTGCTCAAGTTGTCGCGTATGGGTGTCACGATCATGCCGCCGATGCCGGCCTTCTACAACCATCCACAAAGTATTGACGACATCGTGAACCACGTTGTCGCTCGAGTCCTCGACCAATTCGGTATCCCAACCGATTTCGCGCGGCGCTGGGAGGGGCAGATGCGGGCTAGGGTTGCGCATCTTCAGCCGCAAAAGTAACAACGGACTCTCAATTCATTAACTGACAACAATGGAGATAACGCATATGAAGAATGTATCGAGCAAAACTGCGGGAAAAATAGGAAACAAGGATTTGCGCGAAGCACTGGAATGGTTCCGGACCAAGGGATACCTGGTCGAAACGAACAAGGAGGTCAATCCGGACTTGGAGATTACCGGGTTGCAGAAGATTTTTGATGGCAGCCTGCCTATGCTGTTCAACAATGTGAAGGGAATGCCGCATGCCCGCGCGATTACCAACCTGTTTGGTGACATTCGTGTCGTCGAGGAGCTGTTCGGCTGGGAGAATTCCCTTGATCGGGTGAAGAAGGTGGCTCGCGCCATTGATC
The DNA here is from genome assembly GCA_035426125.1 of Rhodocyclaceae bacterium. Taxonomy (GTDB): domain Bacteria; phylum Pseudomonadota; class Gammaproteobacteria; order Burkholderiales; family Rhodocyclaceae; genus Sterolibacterium. The sequence goes on along the minus strand of DAOLZE010000172.1, from coordinate 3,232 downwards.
ATCCCCTTAAGCCGGTGATTATCGAGCAGGATGAGGCGCCGGTACAGGAAGAGGTGATTACCGACGACTTGGACGTCAACAAGTGGATTACCGCGATCAAGCACACGCCGCTGGAGTCCGAGCTCACTATCGGTTCTGGCATTTCGTGCGTAGTCGGACCTTACTTCGATGGTGGTAGTCATATTGGCTACAACCGTATGAACTTTCGCTGGGGCAATGTCGGCACATTCCAGATCTCTCCGGGATCACATATGTGGCAGGTGATGACCGAGCATTACAAAGACGAAGAGCCGATCCCTCTCACCATGTGCTTCGGTGTGCCTCCGTCGTGCACCTACGTCGCCGGTTCCGGCTTCGACTATGCGATCCTGCCGAAGGGTTGCGACGAGATTGGCATCGCCGGTGCTATCCAAGGCTCGCCGGTGCGTCTCGTCAAGTGCCGCACTATCGACGCCTACACCCTGGCCGATGCCGAATATGTGTTGGAAGGGTATCTGCACCCACGCGATAAGCGCTACGAGACCGCTGAGTCCGAGAAGGCCGACGTCCAGGGTCGTTTCCATTTTCATCCGGAATGGGCTGGCTACATGGGCAAGGCCTACAAGGCGCCGACTTTCCACGTTACGGCAATCACCATGCGTAAGCGCGAAAGCAAACCCATTATTTTCCCCTTGGGCGTACACACTGCGGACGACTCCAACATCGACACTTCAGTACGCGAGTCGGCAATTTTCGCACTGTGTGAGCGCCTGCAACCGGGCATCGTACAGAACGTCCATATTCCCTACTGCATGACCGACTGGGGCGGTTGCATCATCCAGGTGAAGAAGCGTAACCAGATCGAGGAAGGCTGGCAGCGCAACTTCCTTGGGGCCATCCTTTCATGCTCACAAGGTATGCGGCTAGCCATCGCGATCAGTGAGGACTGCGATATCTATTCAATGGACGATATCATGTGGTGTCTGACTACGCGCGTGAATCCAAAGACTGACATCCTCAATCCGATCCCTGGTGGTCGCGGCCAAACCTTCATGCCGGCCGAGCGGATGACCTCAGGTGACAAACAGTGGACTGCCTCGAATACCCTGTTTGAAGGAGGCATGGGCATCGATGCCACGGTTCCCTATGGCTACGAGAGCGACTTCCATCGTCCGGTTTACGGAGTTGACTTGGTCAAGCCGGAGAACTTCTTTAACGAGAAGGATATCGATAAGATGAAGTCGCGGATGGAGGGCTGGGTGTTGTCACTGGCCAGGACCGGACGCTAGTAAATCGGAACCTGAGAGGAAAATCGCCATGCTAAATGGCTACACTATCCTCGATCTCAGCAACCGTGTCGGCTGGTTGGCCGGCCGGTTGCTGGCCGATCTCGGTGCCGATGTGATTCGTGTCGAGGCACCAGGTGTCAGCATCGCAGGTGCTGACTGGCAGGCCTATCACGTCAACAAGCGACTTCTGCGGCTGGATATTCAAACGGTCGACGGGAAACGTAATTTTGATCAGCTTATTCCCGATGTTGATATCCTGATCGATTCGGCGCAACCGGGTGACGCTTTCGCCCAGCACTTGGACTGGGCCAGACTGAAGCAGCTGAATCCACGCTTGATTAAGGTGTCGGTCACGCCCTTCGGTTGCGAAGGACCCCGTGCAGGGTGGCTTGCCTCCGACATTGAGTTGATGGCGGCAGGTGGAGCTATGTCGCTTGCCGGCGAGCCCGATGGCGCGCCTATGCGTGTTACAGTGCCGCAGTCCTACGGATGGGCTGGGGCGCAGGCGGCAGTCGGGGCGCTCACTGCAGCAGTACACCGTACCGCCACGGGCATCGGACAGCACGTAGACGTATCGGCACAGGCAGCGGTTATTTTGGCATCGTCTCATGCTGCCGCCTTCTGGGATATGGATGGAAAGAATCCCACCCGCTGTGGAGCGTATCTCACTGGGCGTTCCATGAAGGGGGCACGCTATCGTGCGTTTTGGCCTTGTTCGGATGGTCATCTCAATTTCATGCTTTACGGTGGCCCTGCGGGTCGGCGTACCAATACACAACTTGTGGCGTGGATGCGCGAGCTGAATTCACCGCTGGGGGTACTGGAAAATATCGATTGGAAACGTTTCGACCCCAAACTCGCCACACAGGACGAGGTGGACGAGTTGGAGCGGCCCATTGCCAACTTTTTTCTTGGCCTCACAAAACGAAAGTTCTTGGATGAGGCGAGCCGGCGGGAAATGCTGGGCTACCCGGTGTCGACCATGGCCGACATTGCGGCCGACCCGCAATTAGAGGCGCGAGATTTCTGGTATGACTTAAAAGGGTCGGTCGGACATCAGCAAAGACACTGCGGTAGTTTTGCCATAGTCGATGGCGTGCGTCCACCGCTTCGCCATGCACCAGGTGAGGAAGTCAATATTGACAGGCTACTGGTCGAGTTGAAAACTGACTCAACATCGGGAAACGCGTAAAGGCAATTCATATGAGTGCGATTTCGCAAGCTCTATCGGGAGTGAAGGTTGCTGAATTCGGGGCCTATGCCGCTGGACCACATATAGGCAAAATGCTGGCCACGTTCGGTGCGACGGTGGTTCATGTGGAGTCTCGCAGCCGTCCGGATGGGTTCCGCGCCGAATACCCTCCCTACAAGGATGGCAAGCCCGGGTTGGATCGAGGAGGGTGTTTCGCAATCTTTAATGATTCAAAGTACGCGGTGACGCTCGATCTCAAGAATGAGTCCGGTGTCGATATGGCCAAGCGTCTCATTGGCTGGGCTGACATCGTCATCGAAAATATGCGGCCAGAGGTGATGTCGCGCCTCGGTCTCGGATACGAAGCCGCAAGGGAATTAAATCCCGGTGTAGTGATGATCTCGAGTTGCAACATGGGGCAGACGGGCCCGCGCGCGTACACGCCCGGCTTTGGTTCGCAGCTGTCGGCGCTAGCCGGATTTTGTGGCTTGACCGGAAGCATGGAGGGCCCGCCCCAGCTGCTTTACGGACCCTATATCGATTTCATCGCATCCTCGCTGGGAGCCGCAGCAGTCCTTGCCGGGCTCGACCGACAGCGTCGAATCGGGCAGGGTGCATTGATCGATCTGGCTCAATATGAAAGTGGGCTCATGTTTGTGGCGAGCGCTTTGTTTGACTACCACAAAATTGGTGCGGTGGCAGAACGGGCGGGCAACAGTGACCCCAATGCCGCGCCGCATGATGCCTATCCCTGTCGTGCGGGAGGTTGGTT
>DAOLZE010000171.1:0-5467 GCA_035426125.1 Rhodocyclaceae bacterium | reverse complement strand
CAGCAGCTCGATGTCGGCATGGCGCTCGCGCAACGCCGGAATGCAAATGGGATAGACATTGAGGCGGTACATCAAGTCACGCCGGAAACGGCCGGCCCGCACCGCCTGCTCCAGGTCGACGTTGGTGGCGGCCACCAGCCGCACATTGACTTTGCGCGTGGTCTCGCCACCCACGCGTTCGATTTCACCTTCTTGCAGTACGCGCAGCAATTTGGCCTGGGCCGCCATTGGCAGCTCAGCCACCTCGTCGAGCAACAGGGTGCCGCCGTCGGCACGCTCGAAGCGTCCGGCGCGCGAGGCGTGTGCGCCGGTGTAGGCCCCCTTCTCCACGCCAAACAGCTCGGCCTCGATCAGCTCGGAAGGCAAGGCGGCGCAATTCACCGCCACGAACGGTGCGTCGGCACGGCTTGAGAGTTCGTGCAGGGCGCGCGCGAAGCGCTCCTTGCCTACGCCAGTCTCGCCGGTCAACAACACCGTGACCTGGGTCTGCGCAGCCTTTTGCATCAGCGCGTAAGCCTTGCGAAAAGCCGCCGAGACGCCAATCAACTGACCGCCCTGACTGACAGGCGCAAGCGTTGACTTCAAGGCTTCCACCTGCGGCTGCAGGGCCTCCATCTTTTCCATCAGTGATTCGTCGGTGAAGTAGACACGATGGGCCTCGCCGTCGGGCCATTCTTCGATCGGGCGGCCGACGATCAGGCAGTGGTCAGCGCCACAGGCGGCGCAAAGGGTCTCCTTGAACAGGATCAGCCGCCCCATGAACGCGCTGGTGTAGCCGCTGGCATAGCCCAGCAGCGTCCAGCAAGCCGGGTCGTCGACCAAGCCGAATTTCTGCCGGTGCGCGTAGGCCTCCCAGGAGTGGTCCCAGCGAAACTCGCCGTAAAACTGGCCAGCCGGCACATCGAACGTGAGCTTGACTGGCGTGACGCGCGCTGCCCCTTCGAGCATGTGCAGTTGGGGCCCGACCAGAAAACTGTCCTGCAGCGCCTGGCCGGGGCGCATCTTCTTGGCGTACTCGGCGTCGCACAGTCCCGAGGCGTAGCCCATGCGTGTCATGATACGTCGGGCGTGCTCGGGGCCGACCGAACTGAGCAGATCCTCGCGCAGCGCTGCCAGCGCCATGGTGTGCATCAAGACCATGCGCCGGTCGCCCAGCCAGATGGCGCCGTTGTCGGGCTCGAAGCGCAACAGGCGACGCAAGTCGCTGTCCGGCGGGTATTTGAAGTTCAGGGGCACATCATCTCCTGGCAAGGCCATGAGGCCATTTTCTCGATATTACGCCATCGGGGCACGATGCCGTGTTGAACACACGGATCGGCGATGGTTTTGATCATTTGGTAAATTGCAGCTGGTTCGAATAGTTCAATTGCGTAATTTAATCGATATTGCATCGAAAAATGGCATTTGTCAAAGCATGGACACCACCCAATCGAGGATAAAAAACCATCGATAAGAATCAAATTTCTAGGTGTTTTCCACTAAATTTTCGAGATTTTTCTAAATCCCGACGATTTTGGCATGCAACTTGCGAGGTCTGACACATCACACACGTCATGCTATGAGCTACACACCTCACTTCAACCCCGACCTCAAGTTCGGGCTCATCAATCGAGCGGGCTGCAAAAGACGGAACTCATGGCCTCTAACGCCTCAATGGCGTCAAAGTCGTTCTTGCCTTGCACCAACAGGCCCAAGTGGCTCTTCGAGATGTCGCCATTGATGATGCCTTTGCCTGCGAGAGGAAAAGCATGGTCAACGCGCTTGTTGCTCTCCGTGCGCTTAAGGAATTGCCCCACGAGTGTCAAACCGGCATTGGAGGAGAGGTCGTATTTGAGCTTCTTGATAATGAAGTCGGTCATGGTTTTTCTCACCCTCTGGGTGAATAGCACTTGACGGCTAAGTTGTTAATTTCGATAGAGATTATGAAAAATTCTCTGATTCTTATCACGGATTCAGGTTCTTATTTAGATCTCTTCGAATTTGATTTTTATTCAATGGATATACATTGCACAAAGGAGTGATATGAGCAACCGTACAGCTTATTCCAATATTTTTTGGGATCGATTACCGAAAACTCATTATGTCGATAATAATATTTTCTGCAGTCAGGAAATATTCGACATTGAGCAGCAGACCATCTTCTCAAAAGTATGGAAATTCGTGTGCTGCGAATCCGAGGTCGCCCAAATAAACGATTTTCGAACGACCACGGTGGCGGGTATCCCACTCCTGATTGTCCGTGGTCCCGATTTGACGATTCGAGCATTGGTGAATTCCTGTTCGCATCGTGGAGTAAAACTTGTCGAAGAAACTGCCGGCAATGCACGAAAGTTTGAATGCCTATTCCATAGGTGGACATACGATGCGCATGGCAAATGCATCGATATTCCCCGCGAAGAGGCGTATGAATGCGTAAAGATCGACAAGGCTCAATGCGGGCTTAAGCAGGTCCGATGCGAGATCATGCGCGGCTTAGTATTTGTTAATCTGGACGACAACGCATCGCCTCTTGAAGAATATCTTGCTGGATGCCTAAGCGTGTTTGACGACGTTTTCGATGGAGCGGATCTTGAGGTTTTCCATTTTCACGAACAGATTTTGAATACCGATTGGAAGCATTGGCAGGAGACCAACATGGAGCTTTATCATGAGTTCCTGCACGTGCTTAATCGAAAGACCAGCATGATAGTTCCGGGGTACTTTGAAAGAAAGTGGCACGCATTTCCAAATGGCCATATGACCGTTGATCCACTGGTTATTCAATACGAAAAAATGCAGGGCAGTGTATCTCGAGAGGATTTTACGCTTCCGGGATTAAAGCCGAATGAATTTCGTGCTTTAGATATTTTCCCTGATGTCATGCTTAATTGCCGCGCTTCCGTACTCCGAATCGACACCCAAATCCCCCTGGCGCCAGGAAAGACGTTAATTCAATTTCGAGGTCTGGGCGTCAAAGGTGAGCCCGAAGAAATGAGGCGCCGTCGTATTCGAGACCATGCAGAGTTTTGGGGGCCGTTCGGCAGAAACCTTCCTGAAGATGGCCTTGCGACAGAAAGACAGACGGAAACCATGGGCAAGGCTTCGAAGTACTCCCTGTTGGCGAGAGAGGAAAATCGCCTCAGCCAGGATGACTTTCCGATTCGCGAGTTTTATCGTGAGTGGGAGCGTCATACAGGATTATGTGCCGCATCCGCGGTCGAAGAAAAGCAGGAGTAGATATGGATCAAGACAAAACAATATTGGCCCAGATGCCTGAAGTGTCGGTTTCAGATTCGCTGCATGCGATACGGCGTGTTATCGAACGCGGATGCCGCTTGCTCGACGCTGAAAACTATTCCGAGTGGGTAGCCGCTTACGCGGACGACTTCAAATATTCCATCCGAGCGTATAGCCCCGAAATTCGCAGCGAAGTTACTTGGCTTGAAAAGGACAATAAGGGGTTGAAATTACTCTTCAAGCAGCTCCCCATGCATGAAAAGTACAAGGGCCAATTCAGGAGAATACTCGGCTGGACCGATATAGTCAGTCAGGATGATTCGGCAGAGCTATTTGTTGTGGAAAGCGGCTTGTGCGTCTACCACACTGACCTTCACGGGACGTCAATTCTCTACTGTACCGGGAAGTATCAAGACCAATTCCGTTTCGAGTCGGGGGTACCTGTTCTGTGTTCGAGGTTGGTGATGATGGATACACGTAGATTGCCTTTCGGATCTCATATTCCGATCTAGCTTCGCAACTGCCTGAGATCATTTGTAGATCAAGGCGAAAGTAGTTCCATAACTAAAGGAGACAATATGTACACGAAGACATCCAAGCGGGCGCGCGCAGATTTTATTTCGATCGCATTCAGGCGTCGAAATTCGGCACTAGGACTGCTCGCAATTTCATTCGCCATGTGGGGCACCAGCGCTACGGCCCAGACAGTGGTGCGCCTATATACCTACCCGCAAGGAGCCTATGGCCAGGTTGCTGGGGTCACGCTGCAGAAGCTGATTGCGAAAAACAGCAAGTCGCTGCGCATTGAGTCTCTGCCTGCCGCCGGACGGGAACAGTATGCAGACTATGCGGATGCATCGCCCGAGAAGCGCAAGCTCATGATCCTGACGATGCTCCACATCGAACCTGTTCTTGGCGAAAAAGGCCAGATACCTTGGGCCAAGCCGGTGCCGCGCATGAAAGCGTTGATGACCTTTAGTCCGAATAGCGCCGCGGCCATGTTCACAAATGACCCGTCGGTCAAGACCATCTATGATCTCGCCGGCAAAAAAGTGGATTTGGGCCTGCCCGGATCCTATATCTACAACTCGCTGGCTCCACTGTTCACCGCGGCCGGCCTCATGCAAAAAATCCAGCTATTACCCAGCGTAAGCCTCAATCAGGGCTGGCAGCGGCTCGGGGACAAGGTGGTCGACGCAACCGGCGCAGGCATCATCAATATGCGTCTTTTGCCGCCCGGTCCATCGGATATTGTAAAGAAAAATAAGATATATCAGGTCGATGTGCCGCAAGAGTTGTTTAAGAAGGCCCAAGACACGACCGGTGTGCCGCAGTTGCCGCTTCCGGTAAAGAAAGGCGCATTCAAGGAAAGCTATGCGCTTGATTATGAAGTCGCGCGCGAGGACTCCGGCACGCTGGCACCGGCCCTCACGGCGGGATTCTGGGTGTCCGCGGACATGCCGGATGAGATTGCCTATGAAATCGTCAAAACTGCGCTGAAAAATATTGATCAGTTCGGAAACGACCACGCGCTGGGCAAGCTGCTCAAGGAACAAATCGGGCACATGGCTGTTCCGCAGGCCGAATTCCATCCGGGCGCGCGGCGCGCATACCAGGAACTGGGGTTCAGCTATGGACTGGAGGGCATTAAAGCACACACCAAGCAGTGAAATGCAGGAAGCCTGTTCCGGATTCGTCAACAATTCTTTAAACAAGGACCGGCACACAAGAGCTGAAGAGACATTTAATGAAAAATTGGAAATTAACGATTGCGGAATTGAAATGGACCGAGAAGGCATTGGCGGCGTTAGCTCTTGTCTATGTGGGATTTCATTTCTTGAACCTGTTCATGACTTTCGGGCCGATGGGCTCGAAAGTTATTCACATCTCCATGGGCATCGGCGTGCTGACGCTTGACCTGCTGCGCCGGCATTCAGGCCGGTCCATGAAGATTGTCGCGGCCTTTGCATGGGTGTCCGTGCTCGCGGCATCCGCTTACTTTCTGTCCGATCAGATCGGCGTATTGACCCGATATGGCTTCGCCTCTCCTCCCGACATGCTGGCCGGAGCGGTTCTCGTATTCTGGATGTTTTTTCTGACCGGGCTTTACTTCGGCGTTCCTTTTGCGGTCATCGGCATTGTTTTTTTCGTCTATGCCTATCTGGGAAGCTATTTGCCTGCGCCTTTGACCGCGCCTGCGTTAGGCTTGCTGAGGGGGACTTCGAAGCTGACGGTAGGCGCGTTGGGGGAC
>DAOLZE010000170.1:0-5505 GCA_035426125.1 Rhodocyclaceae bacterium | reverse complement strand
GTTTTCTGGCATTGCGCCGGTTTATCCGGGAGACGCATCCGGATGCAATAGTGTCGTTCCTGACGAATGTCAATGTGGCCGCGATTCTTGCCAGCCTGGGTTTGCGACGGCGGGTCATTGTTTCCGAACGCATCCATCCACCGCAGTTTCCGGTAGGACGACTGTGGGAAGTTCTGCGACGGTTGACGTATCCATGGGCTTTCCGGGTAGTGATGCTGACGAGAGAGAGCCTCGCGTGGCTGGAGTCCCGTATCCCCGGCGCAGTCGGTGTGATGATCCCAAACCCTGTGCAATACCCCTTGCCAAAGGGCGCGTCGCTCCTCCTGCCGGAGCGCATTGTTTCAACAGAACGCAAGCTGTTGCTGGCGGTGGGGCGAATGGACAAGCAGAAAGGTCTTGACTGGCTATTGGCGTCTTTCGCTGCGCTCGCACCACAATATCCTGACTGGGATTTGGTGGTGCTCGGCGAAGGTGCGGAGCGAAATACACTCGAACAGCAGGTTGTGGAACTTGGGTTGCAAGGGCGGATTGTCTTGCCGGGACAGGCTGGCAATGTCGGTGACTGGTATGCGCGTGCTGATCTGTATGTCATGGCTTCCCGCTTTGAAGGTTTTCCAAATACGCTGGTCGAGGCCATGGCGCATGGCTGTGCGGTGGTCAGTTACGATTGCGATACCGGGCCACGCGATATCATTCGCCACGAACAGGACGGGCTGCTGGTGAGTCCGGTTGGCAGCATTCCTGCCTTGACGAGTGCGCTGGCCCGACTGATGGGTGATGAAGTGGAACGCAAGTGCATGGCAACGCGGGCAGTTGAGGTGCGGGAACGCTATTCCATGGAAAGGATTCTGGCGATGTGGGATGAAGTCCTGCTTTTCGCGAGAGCCAAATGAAGGCAAAAATAAAAGATCTGATCACCTCGAACTATTGGACTGCAATTTGCTATTACGTCTTGTCTGATCTTCTGGTGCGTTTGCGATTTCTGGGTGGCAACATTGCAACAACCTCGGGAACGATTCATGGCACGATGACCGTTGCGGCCTCGCTGGAATATATCGAGCAGGTTTTTCAAGACTACAAGCGATATTCCGGAGCGCATCAGTTTCATGGACGTGTTGCTGAAGTTGGACCCGGAGACAATTGTGGCGTCGGCTTGTTGTTTCTACAGGATGGATGTGAACAAGTTGACCTTGTGGATCGTTTTTTCTCTACCAGAAACACACGATTCCAGACAGGAATTTATGACGCATTGCTTTCAAAATATGCCGGACTGGCCAAGTTCATTGGCGGTGCGGATTTGGGCAACGAGAACACCTTCAGGTCGATAAAACGATACTATGGCCCGGATGCCGCCGCTGAAAAGTTTTTTGCTACGCATGCTGGATATGATTTCATTGTGTCAAGAGCCGTGCTTGAACATCTGTATAACCCGATAGAGGCTATGCGATGCATGGCACAATCATTGAATCAGGGCGGTTTTTTGCTGCACAAGATTGACTTGCGTGATCATGGAATGTTTTCCATCGCTCATCATGAATTGAAATTCCTCGAAGTCCCGAGCAGGCTATATGCCTGGATGACAAAAGGCTCTGGTCGCCCCAATCGCGTAATGGTGCATGAGTACCGGAAGGTTTTTCAGGATCTGGGTCTGGAAGGGCAACTGCTGGTCACTCGTTTGGCGGGTGTCGGCAACATTGATCCGCATCTTCCTTACCAAATGATTCCTGAACATTTACGCGCCCAATCGATAGCCTGTGTCCGGTCTGTGCGAAAACGCTTTGCATCTTCTTTCAGCAAGGTTTCGGACGAAGATCTTTCGGTGGCGGGAATATTTTTCGTCGCAAGGAAAACCTGAGCACATGACCGGGATGAATATCGTGCATGTCATTACCGGGCTCGGCAATGGTGGCGCGGAATCCGTTCTTTGTCGACTCTGCGAAGCTGACAAGGCGAATCGGCATCATGTCATCTCGTTGCGGGAGCGCGGCCCCTCTGCGGATCGGCTTGAGCGTGCCGGGGTCGACGTGCATTGTCTTGACATGCCGCGTGGACGCATTCGTCTGCAAGGGCTTAGCCGCTTGTACGGTTTGCTGAAACAGTTACGTCCTGATGTCGTCCAGACCTGGATGTATCACGCCGATCTTGTTGGTGGATTGATCGCCAGGCTGTCGGGTATCCGGGCGATTGTCTGGAGCATACGAAACTCCACGCTTGATCCGCAACGATCCAGCAGGGCAACACGGCTTGTTGTAAAGAGCCTTGCCTGGCTCTCGAACCGGGTTCCTGCGCGTATCCTGAGTTGTTCCGCCAATGCTGCTGAAATTCACCGCGCCCTGGGTTATCGAGCGGATTTGTTTGTCGTGATTCCGAACGGTTATCCAATTGCGGAGTTCATCCCGGATGCCGATGCGCGGTCGACGACACGGGCATCCCTGGGTATTTCCGGCCATATGCCCGTACTGGGCATGGCTGCGCGCTTCGATCCACAGAAGGACCACGTTAATCTGTTGCAGGCGCTGGTGCTTTTGAAAAAGCAAGGCAGATCGTTCGTCTGTCTGCTGGCCGGCGATGGCATGGTTGCGGGCAACGCGTTGTTGAGTCGCACCATTCGTCAGTACGGTCTTGAGAGCGATATCCTGTTGCTTGGGCAGCGCAACGATATGCCAAACTTCATGAATGCGCTGGATATCCATGTACTTTCCAGTTGCAGCGGCGAGGCGTTTCCGAATGTGCTGAGCGAAGCCATGGCTTGCGGTGTTCCATGCGTGACCACGGATGTCGGTGATGCTTCGTTGATCGTTGGCGATACTGGCTGGGTTGTCCCGCCGTCCAGTCATCAGGCATTGACGGCGGCGCTGGATGCAGCCATTGCTGAATACTCAGCGAACGATGATCGCTGGCCATTGCGGAAAGCCGATTGCCGCAAACGCATCGTCGACAATTACAGTCTGGAGAAAATGATCGCTGCGTACAATGAAGTCTGGAGAGCGGTTGTCACAGATGTTTCTGACGTGGGTGTGTGACGAATGTGTGGCCTGACAGGTTTCTGGAGTGAGCATCCTGCCGATAATCACGGTGACCGTGCCGCAATTGTCGGCAGAATGGCCAACACGTTGCATCACCGTGGGCCGGATGACGCGGGCGTCTGGGTCGATGACGCCAGCGGTATTGCGCTCGGACATCGGCGCCTGGCCATTCTCGATCTTTCGCCTGCCGGCCATCAACCGATGCTGTCCGCATGTGGACGTTATGTACTGGCGTTCAATGGCGAGATCTACAACCATCTGGCGTTACGCGCGCGGCTTGAACAGGGCGGTGCGGCACCTGCCTGGCGCGGCCATGCCGACACCGAGACATTGCTGGCATGTTTTGCCGCATGGGGCATTGTCGAAACACTGCGCGCCAGTGTCGGCATGTTTGCCATCGCCTTGTGGGATCGTCAACAAAAATTACTGACGCTGGCCCGTGATCGCATCGGCGAAAAGCCGCTGTATTACGGTCGACATGGCACGACGCTGCTGTTCGGTTCCGAGCTCAAGGCGCTCAAGGCGCACCCGGCGTTTCTGCACGACATCGACCGCGCTGCGCTCACACTTTTTTTGCGCCATAACTATATCCCCGCGCCACACAGCATCTACCGGGGCATCGCCAAGCTGATGCCCGGACATTATCTGAACATCCCGTTGTCAAACAATACTGCCGCGTTGCCCCGATCGGAACCCTATTGGCAATTCAACGAGATCGTCGCTGCGGGCCTTGCCGATCCGTTTGCCGGGAGCGAAAGCGAGGCCGTCGATGCGCTGGAGAAACAGTTGATGCAAAGCATCGGTGCGCAAATGCTTGCAGATGTGCCACTCGGTGCTTTCCTCAGTGGCGGCATCGACAGCAGCACCATCGTCGCCCTGATGCAGGCGCAGAGTCATCAGCCGGTGCGCACCTTCACCATCGGTTTTAACGAGGAAAATTACAACGAAGCATTGCACGCCAGTACAGTGGCCCAGCATCTCGGCACGCAGCATACGGAACTATATGTGCGCCCCGAGGATGCGCTGGCAGTGATTCCGAAACTGCCTTCGATTTACTGCGAGCCATTCAGCGACAGCTCGCAGATCCCCACCTTCCTGGTCAGCCAGTTGGCGCGCCAACAGGTGACGGTGGCACTCAGCGGCGATGCGGGCGATGAATTGTTTGGCGGCTATAACCGTTATCTGCTGGCCTGCCACATCTGGAAAATGCTCGATCCTTTGCCCTTGCCGGTTCGTCGGGCCGCCGCCGCCATTCTGCGAGGACTGCCGCCGGCATTCTGGAATGCGTTATTCGGCGTCGCCCGGCCTGTGCTTCCCCGGCGTTTACGGCTGACCGCAGCGGCTGACAAAGTTCGGAAACTTGCCGAGGTGCTGGCACTTCCGGATGGCGAAGCGTTTTATCGACAATTGGTGGGTCATGACAACAATCCGGCAAGTGTTGTCATCGGTGGAACAGAGCCACCGACACTGTTGACCGAACGGGCGTCCTGGCCATGCACCGATACGTTCGAGCACTGGATGATGGCGCTGGATGCGCAGACCTATCTTCCGGACGACATCCTGGTCAAGGTAGATCGCGCTGCCATGGCCTGCAGTCTGGAAACACGGGTGCCGATGCTCGATCATCGGGTAGTGGAGCTTGCCTGGCGCCTGCCGCTTTCAATGAAGGTGCGACAGGGAGAAGGCAAATGGATTCTCCGTCAGGTGCTGTATCGCCATGTACCGAAGCAACTGGTCGATCGGCCAAAGATGGGTTTCGGTGTGCCGATCGACACCTGGTTGCGCGGCCCATTGCGCACGTGGGCAGAAGCGCTGCTGGACGAATCCCGCTTGAGGCGCGAAGGCTTTTTCAATCCGGCACCGATCCGGCAGAAATGGCAGGAGCACTTATCCGGAAAGCATAACTGGCAATATTATTTGTGGAATGTGCTGATGTTTCAGGCGTGGCTGGAAACGATTCCTTAGCAGGTGTTGTATCCTTGCCGTTTTATTGGATTGGCGCGCTCTCGAAATTTTGCTTTCCAGGGGAAGGCGTTTTCAGGTAAATGCTGGAGTAAGTACATGTTGATCGCAAGCTGGGTTTGGATACAGGAGCATCTCGCATGAGTCGCAAGGTGATGATCGCCTTGAACACCGCATGGAATCTTTACAATTTCCGGGCTGGGCTGATTCGGGCATTGGTGGCAGAGGGTTACGAGGTAGTGGCGGTGGCGCCGCCCGATGAGTATGCCGAACGACTGGCCAGCCTGGGCTGCCGGTACGTGCCGCTGCTAATGGATAACCAGGGTACGCATCCGGGGCGGGACCTGCTATTGCTGTGGCGCTTTTTGCGCGTACTGCAGCGGGAGCGCCCGGACGTCTATCTGGGCTATACGATCAAGGCGAATGTATATGGTTCTCTGGCAGCGCACCTCTGCGATATTCCCGTCATCAACAGTATCGCCGGCCTTGGCGTCGGATTCAGCAAGGATAACTGGCT
>DAOLZE010000169.1:0-5507 GCA_035426125.1 Rhodocyclaceae bacterium | reverse complement strand
GGATCGGCATCTGCGACGGCAACATGCAGGAAGGCTCGTTCCGCTGCGACGCCAATGTTTCGGTACGGCGTCCCGGCGGGCCACTTGGTACGCGCCGTGAAATCAAGAATCTCAACTCGTTCCGCTTCATGCAGCAAGCCATCGACTATGAAGTGAAATGGCAGATTGAAACGCTGGAGGATGGCGGCCGCATCGAGCAAGCCACCGTGCTGTTCGATCCGGATACCGGTGAGACACGCGCCATGCGCAGCAAGGAAGATGCTCAGGATTACCGCTACTTCCCCGATCCAGATCTACTGCCGCTGGCGATTTCATCAGACTGGATCGCTCGCGTCAAAGCCGCCTTGCCCGAGTTGCCCGGCGAGATGAAGCAGCGCTTCGAAACCGATTATCTCCTCTCACCGTACGATGCAGCCATGCTAACAGCGACACGCGATGCGGCTAAATACTTTGAGGATTGCGTCACATTCACTGGATTACCAGCAGTCCCAGGTCCAGTGGAAAGAGGCGAGAGCCTTCCACTTCAAGGCGGTGCAATGCCCGGAGTCGCCAAGACCTGCGCTAATTGGGTGATGGGCGAACTTGCAGCACGCCTCAACAAGGATGGCAAGGACATTGCTGCTGCACCGGTTTTGCCGACACAGATCGCCCAGATCGTCAGACGCATTGTCGATAACACCATCTCCAACAAGATCGCCAGGGATATCTTCGATGCGCTCTGGAATGGTGATGGCGATGATGTTGATGCCATCATCGAAGCGAAGGGTCTGAAACAAATCACCGATACTGGTGCCATCGAAGCCATCATCGACGAAGTACTGGCGGCCAATCAGAAATCGGTAGAGGAATTTCGCGCCGGCAAGGAAAAGGCTTTCAACGCACTGGTCGGCCAAGCGATGAAGGCGACCAAAGGCAAGGCCAACCCGCAGCAGGTGAATGATCTGCTGCGCAAGAAATTGTCGTAATGCGACGCGTCAAGCGTCTCACATCCCGCATTTTTGTACGCTACCGGCCGTCCAGCAGAAGCTTGATGTCAGCAGCAATTTTGGCTGGCTCTTCACCGTGCTTGACGTATAGCCGCAGCTTTCCCTGCGGATCGTAGATGTAGCTGTTGGCGCTGTGATCAATGGAGTAGGTCTTCGGTGTGCTGCCCGGCTGCTTCTGGAAGAACACCTTGAATCCCAACGCCGTTGCAGCCGTAGTGGGCTTATCGCCATACAGCCCGACGAATGAAGGATCAAACTGTGTCACATAGGCAGCGAGCAGATCCTTGGTGTCGCGCTCAGGGTCCAGTGTGATGAACAGAACCTGCACATTCGCCGCAGCCTTGCCGAGCAGCTTCATCACTTCAACCATCCCCATCAGTGTCGTCGGACAGACATCCGGGCATTGCGTGTAGCCGAAGAAAAGCACCAAGACCTTGCCTTTGTAGTCAGCCAGCCGGCGTGGTTGCCCAGTGTGATCGGTCAGGGAAAAATCACGGCCGAATTCGGCGCCGGTGATATCGGTATCCTGAAAAATGGAAGCGGGCTCATTGCGCTCACAGCCGGCCAACGGGATGAGCAGCATGGCCAGAACAAAGCAGAGAGTCCTTGTATACATCAGATCAACCTTTCCGAATTACGTTATACATTAATATCCAGCATGCATTTCCTCACGCAGCGTTTTTGATGCCTGCCAGAACAGGATGCTGGCCAGTCCGCCGAGCATGCCCATCACCAGCATCGAATAGCGAATCGCTTGCGCGCCATAGATCGGGCCGAAAACATGATCGTTGAGCAGACCGATGGATAGCGGGCCGAGGCCGGAACCAATCATGCTTACAATGAACAGCAGGACCGACGCTGCGGTGGCACGCATGTGCGGTGGTGTCACACTCTGCACCACCGAGAACATCGGACCGACATACATGGCGCCGAGCGCATAGAAGGGAATGAAGCAGAGTAACGCCATTTCTTTATCCTGCAACAGGACAAAGCCAATCAGAAACGGTACGCCAAGCACAGACTGGATGGCCGGCAGGCGCATGTACCAGCGTGCATCCCGGGCACCGAAGCGATCAGCGAGATAACCACCGAAATACGCACCAAGACAGCCGGCGATGCCGATGGTCCAGCCCAGATGCAGGCCGATTTCAACGAAGGGCATGCCATGCACGCGACCGAGGAAAGCCGGTCCCCAGGTCAGTACGCCATAGCCAGCCAGTGATTGCACCGAGGAGGCGAGGACGACAAACACGAATGCACGCCGTGAAAGCAGAAAACGCAGTACCTCGCCGAGTGGCGCCTGTGCGACGGCGCTCAATGCTTGCTCGCGCTGGCGATTATCCGACCAGCCGCGTGGCACTTCCTTGACCGTCAACGCAACGAGCGTCGCCAGCAACACACCGGGCAGGCCAACGACATAGAAGGCGACGCGCCAGTTGTAATATTTCAGCAGATAGCCGCCAGCGAGAAAGGCCAGCGCAGCACCGAAATAGACACCGCAAGCGTAGATCGATAGTGCCGTGGCACGCTTGTGCTGCGGGAAATAATCGGAAATCAGCGAATGCGACGGGGGGCTGCCACCGGCCTCACCGACACCGACCAGCACACGGAGCAGCGCCAGTTCGGTAAAGTTGCGCGCCAATCCACATGCTGCTGTCATGCCGCTCCAGATCATCAGCGCCAGAGTGATAATGGTCTTGCGCGAGCCGCGATCGGCCCAACGCGCAATGGGAATGCCGACAACGCTATAGAAAAAGACGAAAGCAAAGCCGGAGAGAAAGCCCATCGCCGTGTCCGATACACCAAACTCCTTCTTGATCGGCTCGATCAGCATTGCGAGAATCTGCCGATCGATGAAGTTCAGAACATACGTCAGCGACAGCAGAGCCAACACATACCAGGCGTAGAGACTCGGCTCCTGGCGTATGGCGGGTGCGGCGGAGCCCCGGTTTGTCATGCTGATTGTTTTTTCTTTGCGCGGCGCGCTTCACGCAGACGCAACAATTCATCGCGGTCGGCGGCAAGACCTTTGGCAATCAACGCGTCAATGTCTCCTGCGCTGTAGCCAAGTTCCAGCAACAGTTCGCGTGTATGTTCGCCCTGCATCGGCGGATGTTTTTTCACGCTGCACGGTGTGCCGTAGAAGCGGATCGGCACACCGGTGACATCGAGACGGCCAAGCACCGGATGCTCGGTAGATACGATCATCTTGTTATGCAAAATCTGTGGGTCCTTGATGACGTCCTCGACCTCGTTGATTGGTGCAGTCAATACGTCGGCGGCAATCAGCTTCTCGACCAGTTCGTCGCGTGTGAATTTGCGCGTACCTTCGGAGATCACTTGATCAAGCACATCTTCATTGGCCAGGCGTGCATCGATATTGTGAAAACGCTCGTCCTTGTCCCACTCAGTACCCAGCGCACGACAGATATTGCCGAAGAATTTTTCGCCAGGCGTGGTGATGACGACATACTTGCCATCCTTGGTTGGATAGACACCGGAGGGTGCAAAATAAAGACTGCGATTGCCGGTACGCGCAGGACGTTCGCCGGTTGCCAGATAGCCGCCGATGGAGCTGGCCTGGGCATGCATTAAAGCATCGAGCAGCGAAACTTCGATGCGCTGCCCCTCGCCGGTGGCATCACGTACGCGCAGTGCCGCCTGTGCGGCATTGACGACCAGCAAAGAAGTCATCACATCCACCGCCGGAAAACCGGTACGCACCGGCGCACCTTTTGGTTCACCATTCAGCGTCAATACACCCGTGTAGCCTTGGGCAAGAAAGTCGATGCCAGGCCGTCCGGCGTAAGGGCCATCGGCACCGAATGAGGTTACCCAGATCCAGATGACGTCGGGCCTGTACTTTTTGATCTGCTCGTAGTTGATGCCGAGTTTGCTCATTGCCGGCTCGCGCACATTGGTAACAACGATATCGGCAGTTGCGGCAATTTTTGCGAAAACCGCCTGTGCATCCGGCTGCTGAAGATCAAGCACCATGTCGCGCTTGCTGCGGTTGAGACTCAGATAGGGACCACGCTCGTCGCCGCGCTTCGGGCCAAGATGGCGGCTCTCGTCGCCGTAGTGGGATTCGATCTTGATCACATCAGCACCCAGATCGCCGAGCAGCGTTGCGGCATACGGGCCGGCCAGCATGGTGGAGAGATCGAGCACACGCAGGCCGGCGAGCGGGCCTGCGGAGAAATCTTGTTTGGATTTGATTTGAGTCATGAGCCGATGTTCCTGTAATACAAATTGAATGATTGCATCAATCCCGATGCAGCCTGGCAATGATCTCGCGCTGCAGTTCGAGATCGTTGCGCGCTTCGCCGAGCAGCACCAGCGTCACGGTGTTGAAAACACCGGCGGACTTGGCACAAATGGCATCGGCGAGCTTGTCGTAAGTGCTGATGACAGCCCATTCCTCAAGCATGTCATCGGTAATCAATGCCGGCATCTCGGCCCACTTGTTGGCAACCGAAAGGCCATGCAGCTTCATGCCGAGGCCGTCCCAGCCGTGATGATCAAGCACCGTATGGTATGAGCGTGTCGAAGCGTAGAAGGCGATTTGCTTGCGCAGCGCATTTTTCGATTTTTCCAGTTCTTCCTCATTGCGGCCAAGCGCCATGAAGGGCGCGCCGATCAGGTCGAAGGCGGCCATGTCGCGGTTGCTGCGCGCAGCGCCTTCGGCGACTGCCGGCAGAATCACTTCGCGCGTGTAACGGAAGGTGGCGATTGGATGCAGGCGCAGACCTTCGCACAACTCACCGGAAAGACGCGCCATGTAGGGATTGGCGGCGGCGGCGTAGAGCGGCACGCGGGGATAATCGATCGGGCCAGGATTGAAGAAGGGCGGCAGCATGGTGAAGCGGTAATGCTCGCCTTCAAAATAGGCTGGTTTGGCAGGGTTCTGGAAGCTTTGGAATATGGCTTGCAGGCAGAGCAAGTACTCACGCATGCGTGGCCCGGGCGGGCTTGGCCACGCCGTGCTGTAACGTCGCTCGTTATGGCCCTTGACCTGACTGCCAAGGCCCAGTGTGAAACGGCCACCGGCATAGTTGGCGAGATCCCAGGCGAGTTGCGCGGTAACCATCGGGCTGCGCGGGAAGGCGACGGCAACGTTGGTGCCGAGCTTGACGCGCTGCGTATGCTCGGCGGCAATCATCAGCGGCAAAAAGGGATCATGACCGGATTCCGGCGAGGTCAGGCCATCGTAGCCGATGTCCTCCATCTGCCGTGCGACCGCAGCGATGCTCGCCAGGGACGGACGGTTCTGACCATTACCTGCGTATTGTTCGGTGTCCGGTCCCATCAGGGCGGTTTCGACGCGAAATGCCATTGAAATACCTCTTTAGGGGAAGGAACTTGATGCCCGATTTTATAGGTCGGGTTAGTGCAGCGTAACCCGACCTACGGTTCCGACTTACTTCACCTGCTGCAACAACTTCCACAGGCGGTGTGGCGAGGCTGGCGTCTCATGAATCTTGAGATCGAGCGGCGCCAGTGCATCGTTGATCGCGCACA
>DAOLZE010000168.1:0-5513 GCA_035426125.1 Rhodocyclaceae bacterium | reverse complement strand
CACACGCTGGTGCAGGAGTTCATCGTCGATGGCCAGGACGGCGTCAAGGAACCGATCGGCATGGACGCCAAGCGGTTGGAGGTGCGCGTACATATCGTCACCGGCGCGGTGACGTCGGTGCAGAATATCGTCAAGTGCGTTCATCGTTGTGGCCTTGAAGTCGCCGATCTGGTGCTTCAGCCGCTGGCTTCTGGTCACGCAGTGCTGACCGATGATGAGAAGGATGTCGGCGTCTGCCTCGTCGACATCGGCGGCGGCACGACGGACATCGCAATCTTTGCCCAGGGTGCGATCCGCCACACAGCGGTGATTCCGATTGCTGGTGACCAGATTACCAATGACATCGCCATCGCTTTCCGTACTTCGACGCAGGATGCCGAGTCGATCAAGCTGGATTACGGCGTCGCACTTCAGCAACTGGCCGATGCCGATGAAAAGCTCGAAGTTCCAGGTGTTGGCGATCGGCCATCCACCAGGCTGTCGCGCCAGACACTGGCCAGCGTAATTCAGCCGCGTGCCGAGGAAATTTTCCTGAAAGTTCAGGACGAGTTGCGCAAGAGCGGCCTAGAACGGCTGTTGCGTGCTGGCATCGTACTGACCGGCGGCGCTTCGGCGATGTCCGGCATGACACAGCTCGGCGAGGAAATTTTCCACAATACCGTCAAGCTGGGCGTGCCGGCTTATGCAGGAAAGTTCGAGGATGTGGTGCGCAATCCTCGCTACTCGACGGCAATGGGTTTGTTGCAGGAAGGCATGTTGCAAAAGAAGCGTGGTCTCAAGGTGCAGGGCCCAAAGAATTTTGGACAGATTCTGGCACGCATGCGTAACTGGTTCGAGAAAAATTTTTGATGCAGTAAGCGTACTTTTCGCAAGGGATGCAGGGAGTGCCGGAGTCATTTTGCAGCACCGTTCCGGAAATTCGGTAAACCTTATGGTGAAAGTTTGTTGTGATTGTTTTTTCAGGAGGAAGATATGTTTGAAATTCTAGACAGGGAACCAAATTCGACCGTCATCAAGGTCATCGGCGTCGGCGGCGCTGGGGGCAATGCTGTCGAACACATGATCCGCGAGGGCGTGCAGGGTGTTGAATTTGTTTGCGTCAACACCGACTCGCAGGCGCTCAAGCGTTCTTCGGCCGATGCCAAGTTGCAACTCGGCCCGGGACTCGGCGCCGGTGGCAAGCCGGAAAAGGCACGCGATCTGGCGCAGACCGATCGTGAGCACATTGCCGATATGCTGCGCGGCGCACACATGGCCTTCATCACCGCCGGCATGGGCGGCGGTACCGGTACCGGCGCAGCGCCGATCGTTGCCGAAGTGGCGCGCGAACTCGGGATCCTGACCGTTGCCGTGGTGACCAAGCCTTTCGAATATGAAGGCCGCCGCATGTTGCTGGCCGAAGACGGGCTTGCCGAGCTTGCCAGGAATGTTGATTCGCTGATCGTCATTCTCAATGAGAAGCTCATGGAAGTCCTCGGTGATGAAATCTCCATGCTCGATGCATTCAAGGCCGCCGATAACGTGCTGAAGAATGCGGTTGGCGGCATCGCTGAAATTATCAATGTGCCAGGCTTGGTCAACGTCGACTTCGAGGATGTGCGCACTGTCATGAGTGAAACCGGCAAGGCGATGATGGGTTCGGCTGCTGCTGCCGGTGTCGATCGCGCACGTATCGCTGCCGAACAGGCTGTCTCCAGCCCGTTGCTTGAGGGTGTCGAACTCTCCGGCGCGCGCGGCGTCCTGGTCAATATCACGGCGAATACATCGCTCGGCATGAAGGAAGTACGCGAGGTGATGAAAACCATCGGTGCATATGCTGCAACGGACGCCACGATTATTTTTGGCACGACCTACGAAGACAGCATGGAAGATCTGCTGCGCGTTACCGTGGTTGCCACAGGCCTCGGCGCCGCCAATGCCAGAGCCCAGCGCAAGCCGGAAATCAGCGTTGTTGCCGGGTTGCGTACCGGTACCGACGGCCAGGCTTTTGAAATCAGCAGCAGCTCGCAAGGCGTCGAAGGTTTGCCGCCGGTATTTCAATCAGGTCGTGGAGCGCGCAATGCAACTGTCGAAGAATTGCGCAACAGCGGCGTGGATAAGTACGACATTCCGGCATTTCTGCGCAAGCAAGCGGATTGATTTGTGCGCTCAAATCCGGTGTGGTGCAGGCGCTTCTTCCTGATGCGCCACACCGGATGTCCGCGCTGGCTGGGGCCTTGATGCGGGTGGGCATGATAGAATTCCTCCTGTCTGTCATTTCCATCCGATCATGCTCAAGCAGCGTACCCTCAAGACACTAATCCGCGCCACCGGCGTCGGTTTGCACAGCGGCGTCAAAGTGACGATCGTGTTGCGTCCGGCCGCGCCCGATACGGGTATTGTCTTTCGCCGCGTGGATATTGCATCCGGGCCGGTTGACCTGAAGACCGATCCGCGGGCCGTCGGTGATACACGCCTTGCTTCCTGCCTGGAGCGCGATGGCGTCAGGATTTCTACCATCGAACATCTGATGTCGGCACTTGCCGGACTCGGCATCGACAACCTGTGCGTCGACGTCGATGCCGCCGAGCTGCCGATCATGGATGGTAGTGCCGCGCCTTTCGTCTTCCTTCTTCAATCGGCCGGCATCGTCGAACAGAACGTACCGAAACGCTTTCTGCGCGTGCTGAAAACCGTCGAGGTGAAGGATGGCGACAAGTGGGCGCGACTTGAACCCTATGACGGGTTTCGCCTGCATTTTTCGATTGCCTTCAGCCATCCGGCAGTTGCCCAGACCAGCGCCACGGTGCAGATTGATTTTGCCGAAAATTCATATATTCGTGAAGTTTCGCGCGCCCGCACCTTCGGCTTTATGCAGGATGTCGAATTCATGCGCGATCAGGGGCTGGCGCTCGGCGGCAGCTTGGAGAACGCTATTGTCATGGATGAATATCGTGTTCTGAACAGCGATGGCCTGCGCTATGCCGACGAGTTCGCCAGACACAAGCTGCTGGATGCTATCGGTGACCTGTATATCGCTGGCCATCCGCTGCTTGCCAGCTTCTCTGCGCACAAGTCCGGCCACGCCCTCAACAATACCCTGCTGCGCGCCTTGTTTGCCGATGCGACAGCCTGGGAACTGGTGACCTTCGAGCGCACCGAAACCACCCCGGCAAGCGTCGCACATTTGTATCCGCAACTAGCCTGAGTACGCTGCCATGCTGCTTCTGCGCATCGTCGGCATCCTCACTGTCATCGCCATTGGCAGCGGAATCCTGGCTTTTCTGTTCACCGGCGAGCGCAGTTATCTACGCCTTGCCGGCC
Organism: Rhodocyclaceae bacterium; assembly: GCA_035426125.1. GTDB lineage: Bacteria > Pseudomonadota > Gammaproteobacteria > Burkholderiales > Rhodocyclaceae > Sterolibacterium. The sequence continues at coordinate 2,210 of DAOLZE010000168.1, read as the reverse complement.
GCATCGCCAAGTACGCCTTGATTTTTATCTTCGTAGTCTTGGCGCTGCTGTTGCTTGAGCGGGCGCTGACGCTTTGACCTGCTTCAGTTCGTGGTGAGCCTTTTAGGCGCAGAGCGAACGGCCAGTAACTTGTGTTACTTCGCGCTACTTTTTTTGCTGGTAAAGCCGGCGCATAAGATGCCGACCTCATACAGCAGGCAGATCGGCAGCGCCATCATGAATTGCGACAGAATGTCCGGTGGCGTGAATAACGCGCCAGCGACGAAGGCACCGACGATCACGTAGGGGCGGATTTCCTTGAGTTTGGCGATGCTGACGATGCCGGTACGTACCAGCAGAACGACGATCACCGGCACCTCGAAGGTTACACCAAAGGCCAAAAACATCGTCATGACGAATGACAGATACTTGTCGATATCTGTCATCACCGCCACACCATCCGGGGCAAATTTATTGACGAAGCCGAAGACGGTTGGAAATACTGCGAAGTAGGCAAACGACATTCCCATGAAGAACAGGAAGACGCTGGCGATCAGTAGAGGCAGCACAAACTTTCTTTCGCTGACATAAAGGCCGGGTGCGATGAACCCCCAGACTTGATACAGCACGTACGGCAGGGCCATCAGAAATGCCACCATCAAGGTGACTTTCATCGGCACGAAGAAGGCACCAGCCACATCGGTGGCAATCATGTGTCCGCCCTGCGGTAGCGCTGCCAGCATCGGCTGGGCCAGCAGCGTATAGATGTCGCGTGCCCAATTTACCAGGCAGAGAAAAACAATCAGTACTGCAATGACCGAATGAATCAGCCGGCTGCGCAGCTCGATCAGATGGGAAATGAAAGTGTCCTGAGAGTCACTCATGTGGAGGTTTTCTCGGCCGCAGCGGGTGGTTCCATAGCGGCTGGTTGATCAACCACTGTGGATTGATGATCAACTGCAACGATGAATGTGTCGCCTGGCGGCGCAATGCTCTTGTTGAGATCAGCCTCGACGGAATGTACATCCTGCTTGATGGAATTTTCCAGTGCACGCGCCTGTTGTGTCATCTGCTCCTGCAATTGCTTCAGCTCTTCCACCTGAATTTGCCGGTTGATGTCGGATTTCACATCATTGACGTAACGCTGGGCGCGCCCCAGCAAGATGCCGACAGTGCGTGCAACTTTGGGAAGTTTCTCGGGGCCGATGACGATGAGCGCAACCATGCCGATCACCACCATTTCGGAAAAGCCGATATCGAACATAAAACAGTGCGGTGTGAGAGATGTGTTGCGAGGAGCCTGAGTGGTCTGAGAAGTCGGTGTGCAGCGATGGCAGGAATCAGGGCAAGCGGCCATGGATGGCCTGCTTCATCCCTGACCCCTTGCTTTTCAAGCCAGTTTAGCTCTTGACCTTTTCCTTGATTTCACCCTCGATGATCTGCCCGGAGGCTGCCTGCGGTGGCGCATCAACGGCGGGCTTGTCATCAGAGGCCTCGCGCAGGCCATCGCGGAAACCCTTGACGGCTCCGCCGATATCCGAACCCACGTTACGCAATTTTTTCGTACCGAATACCAGCATGACGATGACCAGCACTATCAGCCAGTGCCATATGCTCAAGCTTCCCATGTCGATCTCCTAAGTCTGTTTTGGAACCATCGCGCCGAGCGGCTCGGGGCCGCCGACGATGTGAAGGTGTAAATGATACACCTCTTGGCGACCGATCCGGCCGGTATTGATGATGCTGCGGAAGCCGTCGTGCAAGCCCTGCTCACGTGCCAGACGGCCGGAAATGGCGAGCATCTTGCCGAGTAGCGCCGCATGCGTGATTTCGGCTTCGGCCAGCGAAGGGATGTGCAGCTTCGGAATAATCAGGAAATGCACAGGCGCCGCTGGGTGAATGTCGTGGAAAGCGAAAATATCCTCGTCTTCATAGACTTTCCGGCTCGGAATCTCGCCGCGGACGATCTTGCAGAACAGGCAATCGTTCATGCGGCCCCCTTGTCGTTCCCATCCCGGTTGCGGGATTTCTTTTCGTCGATGCCGGAAATGCCTTCGCGGCGCCGCAACTCGACCACAATGTCATCCACACCGACATCGAAATGTGCGAGTAGAACCATGCTGTGAAACCATAGGTCGGTAATTTCGCGGACCAGATGCAGGCGGTCGCCATCCTTGGCAGCCATGATGGTCTCGGCGGCTTCCTCGGCGACCTTCTTGCAGATGCTGTCG
>DAOLZE010000167.1:0-5539 GCA_035426125.1 Rhodocyclaceae bacterium | reverse complement strand
GGGTCGTTAGCTCAGCTGGTAGAGCAGCGGACTCTTAATCCGTTGGTCGTAGGTTCGATCCCTACACGGCCTACCAAAAAAGACAAGGGCTTACAGGTTTTCCTGTAAGCCCTTGTCACATTCTGACTTGTGCCTTGTTTGTATTGCAAAGTAACTCGGCGCGGAGAAAATCATATCTTTTGCCTAATTTTGGCAGCCGTGCTGCCGCGACGCTTCCCCGATTCTGTGGGCTATGGGAGAATGTTCGCTTCGTCGAGAGCCAGCCAGCGAAATGACCTTTGCGTCATTCGATTCCTCCATCATGCATTTGTTTCGGTTTTTTAAAATCGTTCGCATTGCGAGCCGCTTCGGTCTCGATCAGATGATCCTCGAACATGAGCCATCAGGCCGGCTCATGCGTTTGGCCAATGCTTGCCAGTTCTGGCGTACCGGCAGCGGCCAGTTGCTGGCACCGCGTGCAGAGCGTCTGCGCCTGGCACTCGAGGCGCTGGGGCCGATCTTCGTCAAGTTCGGTCAGATACTCTCGACACGCCGCGATTTGTTGCCTCCGGACATTGCAGATGAACTTGCCAAGTTGCAGGATCGTGTGCCGCCTTTTCCTTCGGCGCAGGCGCTGGCTGAACTGGAACGCGTGTATGGCAAGCCGGTTGATGAAGTGTTTGCCAGTTTCGACCGCGACCCGGTGGCTTCGGCCTCGATCGCCCAGGTGCATTTTGCAGTCTTGCGCGAAGAAGATGGCGGCCATGAAGTCGCAGTAAAAATTCTTCGTCCGGGTGTGAAGCAATTCATCGAACATGACATCGGCTTGCTACAGGTCGGCGCAGCGCTGCTGGAAAAGCTCTGGTCGGATGGCAAGCGCCTGAAGCCGCGCGCGGTGGTGGCCGAGTTTGAAAAATACCTGCATGACGAAATCGATCTGATGCGCGAGGCATCCAACTGCTCGCTGCTGCATCGAAATTTCAAGGATTCACCGCTGCTGCTGGTGCCGGAGGTCTATTGGGACTGGTGCGATCATTCGGTGATGGTTATGGAACGCATGCACGGTACACCGATCGGCCAGATCGATGCGCTACGCGAACAGGGCGTTGACCTCAAAGCCTTGTCAAGAAACGGTGTGGAGATTTTTTTCACCCAAGTGTTCCGCGACGGTTTCTTTCATGCCGACATGCATCCCGGCAACATCTTTGTGACGCCGGACGGGAAGTATGTTGCGCTGGATTTTGGTATCGTCGGTACACTTACCGATAATGACAAACATTATCTGGCGCAGAATTTCCTGGCCTTTTTCAGGCGCGACTACAAGCGCGTCGCCGAGGCACATGTCGAGTCCGGCTGGGCGCCTGCGGACACACGCATCGATGAATTCGAAGCGGCGATCCGCTCGGTCTGCGAGCCATTCTTCGACAGGCCGCTGAAGGAAATTTCATTCGGTCGCGTGCTGCTGCGTTTGTTCCAGACTTCACGGCGTTTCAACGTGGATGTGCAACCACAACTCGTCCTGCTGCAAAAGACGCTGCTGAATATTGAAGGTCTGGGTCGTCAGCTTGATCCAGATCTGGATCTCTGGAAAACGGCGCTGCCGTTTCTCGAACGCTGGATGAGCGAACAGATCGGCTGGCGTGGCTTGATTCGCAATCTTCAGCACGAAGCGCCGCAATGGGCTGCATTGCTGCCGGCTTTGCCGCGACTCGTCCATCAGTCCCTGACCCGCGACGACGGTGCCGCATTGCGTGCGCAGCTTGCCGTCATGCAGGCCGAACAGGCACGTCACAGCCGCTATCTTTTTGTCATTGCCCTGGCATTGATCGGGATCGCACTATTGTTGATTTGAAGTGTGCAGGTTTCGACACGCACCTGTCCGGAATGTCATCGTTATAATCCTTCGTTGATCAGGCGTTGCAACGTCATTATCGGGAATTTATATGCTGCTCTGGTTCGTCATCATCTACTGGATCATCTCGGTGGCCATCGGGCTCTATGCTGCGAGGCATGTGCATAACACCAGGGATTTCGCCATCGCCGGTCGCCATCTTCCGTTTTACATGGTAACAGCGACAGTTTTTGCGACCTGGTTCGGCTCCGAGACCGTGCTTGGCATACCGGCAACCTTCCTCAAGGGCGGACTGGGTAGCGTAGTGGCCGACCCATTTGGCGCCTCGATGTGCCTGATCCTGGTCGGCCTGTTCTTTGCTGTGCCGCTGTATCGCATGAATCTGCTGACCCTCGGTGATTTCTACAAGAAACGCTTTGGTCGTACCGTCGAAATTCTGACCACCATTGCCATCGTCTTATCGTATCTTGGCTGGGTCGGCGCGCAGATCACTGCACTCGGGCTGGTGTTCAATGTTGTCTCGACAGGTGCCATCGAGAAGGTCACCGGCATGTGGATCGGCTCGATCACCATCCTCATCTACACCTTCTTCGGTGGCATGTGGGCGGTGGCGGTTACCGACCTGATCCAGATGATCATCATCGTCATCGGCATGCTCTACATCGGTGGTGAAATCTCCGGCATGGTCGGTGGTGTCGGTGTTGTCGTCGATCATGCCTGGCAGGCCGGCAAATTCGAGTTCTGGCCGGCGCTCGACCTGAAATCCATGCTGGCGTTTGCCGCCGCCTGGGTGACCATGATGTTCGGCTCGATTCCGCAGCAAGACGTGTTTCAGCGCGTCCAGTCCTCGAAGACCGAAAAAATTGCCAAGTGGGGTTCGGTGCTCGGCGGCAGCCTGTATTTTTGCTTTGCCTTCGTGCCGATGTTTCTCGTCTATTCGGCGACGCTGATCGATCCGAAGATGGTGGCTGAACTCATCGACACCGATCCGCAACTGATCCTGCCGCGCCTGGTACTGGAAAAGGCACCGCTGTTCGCCCAGGTGATGTTCTTCGGCGCACTGCTTTCGGCAATCAAGAGTTGCGCCTCGGCAACGTTGCTGGCGCCATCGGTAACGTTCACTGAAAATATCCTGCGTCCGATGATGGGGAAAATGAGCGACCGTCGCTTGCTGGCGATGATGCGCAGCGTCACGCTGATTTTCACCCTGCTGGTAACACTGTATGCGATCAACTCGAAGGCCAGCATTTTCAAAATGGTCGAAAGCGCCTATCAGGTTACCTTGGTCGCCGCCTTTGTACCACTGACACTGGGCCTGTTCTGGAAGCGGGCGACCAACCAGGGGGCGTTGGCAGCAATTTTTTGCGGTGTTTCGGTATGGTTGACGCTACTGCTCTTCGGTGATGAAGATCCTCTGGTGCCAGCCCAGTTTGCCGGCCTGCTCGCCAGTTTCTCCGGAATGATCGTCGGTTCGCTGTTGCCGCAGTTCGTACGCGGCCCCTTGCCCAGCGAACCCGAGCACGCTTTCTTGCATCACCAGGCTGCAAGGGAAACCCACCATGTAGGGGAACGTCTGCATTCCCATCCACCGCCACATGGCAAGAGTTGATGCTTAGCGACTAAACTACGGATCTACGGATATCATGGCTCTGCTGGAAATTTTCAACAGCTCGATTTTCCGGAGGAAGAGTCTTTGAAGGGACCGGGCTGTACGGCCAGATGAGAAAAATGCATACCGGGAATTTTTAGTGAGTCATCAACTTCCACTGGATTCCCCTTATACTTTGAGGCATTGTCGGAATATGAGGGACGTTCCACAGACCTTGGCCGCATGCCATCAGGCCTGTATCTTTCAATTTTTTAACGCCCCGATCCGATAAAGCATGAAGTGGGCAAGGCATCGGAGAACCCTTTTCATTGATCGTTGTATGTCCGTAGCCATGTCCCATCCTGCTTTTTCGGCATTGCGCCAATGTCGGCAATATGAGAAAGTACCCAGCCAAAACTAACACCATCATGGAACGCCGGAGCCATCCGGCAATAACCGGATAATGTCATCTTCTATAGCAGGCAAGGGCACTCTGTCGTCACAGTCGGGCGATGCGCAGTCTATGTATGATGACGATGATATGTTTTCGCTGGACTTCACCGTACCTTCGAGGTTGACGCAGGTTGAGCCCGTCGTCGTCCCTAGCGAGTTGAGTGTAGCCGCGCCTCCCCCCAGCGAACCAAGCATTGCCAAGGCCTCCCGCAGCAAACCCAAAGCCGCCCCGAGGTCACAGATCGATCCGTGCGTCGAACAGGCAGCGCGGCTCTATGCAAACGGGAAGACCGATGAAGCGCGCGAATTGCTTGAGTCATCGATACGTGACGGTAATTCGATTGAAATGATCTGGAACATGCTACTCGATTTGTATCGCCTGAGCGGCGAGCAAGGTGCGTTCGAGAAGCTGGCGCTGGAGTATGTTTCGCACTTCGAAAAATCTCCGCCGAGTTGGAGCGAGACACAAGGTGCAAAAACGGCTTCCAAAACCATGGGGCGTGCTTCAGTAACGTTGACCGGCACCCTGAATGCAGGCTCCAAAGTGTTGTTTGCCCAAGTACTAAAAACTGTCGCCGAAAGGCCGACGGTGCGCATCATTCTGTCGAAACTCCAGGATGCAGATGATGGCGGCTGTATCTTGATGTTGAATGCCTTGAAGGCGGCAAAAAAAATACGCCACGAAATTGTTTTTGATTCGACGGAGCATCTTATCGGCCTGCTGAAGAATAAAATAAAAGATGGCAAGCGTGAGAACGAGTCGGTCTGGTTGCTGCTGCTCGAACTCTATCAGCGTACCGGACAGGTACAGGCCTTCGAGGATCTGGCTTTGCAATACGCGATTGCTTTTGAGCTGTCTCCGCCGTCATGGGAAATGCCAAAGACGAAGCCGGATATTTCTGTCACGTTCTCACCGAGCTCACCGGTTTCAGAAATTTCGGATGTTCCCGACACGCTTCAATTGACGGACGAGATTCTCCAGGCAATCCCTGGAATCGCCTTTATGGATATTGCCGAGGCCTGCGCTCATGCATCCAATCAGGAAGTCGTCATCGATGTCAGCGAATTGCGGCGCATCGATGTTGCGAGTACTTTTGTGTTGGTCGATACGCTGAAACCTTTATCTTCGGAAGGCAAGCACATCAGCATTCGCGGTGCCAGCCCCTTGGTGGCGGCGTTATTTGAAGTTGCCGATATGGCGCAGGTGGCGCAGGTGGCGATCCGCCGCTTCTGATCCAGTAAGTGCCGGTAGCACGCCTCTTGAAATTTTTCGCGGCGCTACAATCTGTCATTACCTCTTTTTGAAGGCCCCGTCATGGAACAGTATCGTGGCACCACCATTCTCTCTGTGCGCAGAGGCAATGTCGTATCCCTTGGCGGCGATGGCCAGGTGACGCTGGGCAATATTGTCATCAAGGCCGGTGCGCGGAAAATTCGTCGACTTTACAATGATCGTATTCTTGCCGGATTTGCCGGTGGTACGGCGGATGCCTTCACCCTGTTTGAACGTTTCGAGGCCAAGCTGGAAAAACACCAGGGCAATTTGCTGCGGTCCGCTGTGGAACTCGCTAAGGACTGGCGCACCGATCGCATGCTACGCCGGCTTGAGGCCATGCTGGCGGTTGCCGATCGTGAAAATTCACTGATCATCACCGGCAACGGCGATG
>DAOLZE010000166.1:0-5575 GCA_035426125.1 Rhodocyclaceae bacterium | reverse complement strand
CGAAGAGCAGGTAATGTGTCCAGATTAAAACGTCCGGGAAAGTCGGGTTACCTCACTTTGACCCCACCTTCTTTGAGGTTTTGGATACAAGCATTGCTGGCCACTTATTGGCAGACAGATTTATTGAGGCACTGGAGGAGTTGAAACGAGAAGCACCAGAGAAACACGATCTTCTACTTCTCTCCTGTTACCTTTACTCTTGCAGAATCCCAACGTCTGTAGACGTGGCGAGTTCATTCCTCTCGAATGTAGTTAGGGATCCGAGCGCGGTCTATACACTACTAGTCAGCATGGGTTCGCTGCTGTCACCTTATGAAGGTAGCCTTGCTGAAACGGAGCAAGCCTTTTTCGTTCCCCGATCACGGTCGGTTGCTGAGGCAGTAATGAAGCGTATCGGATCAATCGATCTTCGCCGTTTACTCATCCAGTTCCATTCTGAAGTATCCCCGACAAAGATTCCTCGATATGACATATTCCGTCGAATGGCCTACGACGCAAACCTAACCAATCGAGCATTTCCAGAATGGAAGGATGGACTCGATTTCTACGAAAAGTGCTTTGAGAGGGACGGCTCTCACTCATTTAAGCAGCAGGGAGCTATCTATCTATCTCGAAAAAAACAGTACCCTCTGGCATTCAAGTGGATCGACGACGCCATGGCTATCGCGGGTAGACGAGCAGCATCGGTTAGAAATACCTATGCAGTTATTATGTTTAACGCAAACTATGACAAACCGGCTTCTGTGCCGGAGGTTGTGGCCACTCTTGATGAGAGCATGCAGATACTGCAAAAGTGCTACACGGAGGATCTACGCAAGGTTTATCACGCAAAGGTCTTTGCTGATCAATCCGTTAAATATGCTAATAAGTTTCCAAATTCGCCTAGTTCGTTGGAGTATCTGGATCAAGCAAGCGCGTGGCTCAATGCGGAACTTAAGTCGCGACAGGGAGACAGGGCTATTAACCAGTTACTACGCGACCTAAAGTCGACACGACGCAATCTGACTCATTAGAACGGCTCTAGCCGGTGCTACAACAAGTATGCGCGAGGAACGCCGGCATTGCTGTAACCCGTCAGCGCAGGCTGGTGTGCTACACATTGAACGACCGTATTCCTTCATTCCAAGGACGGCTTAGGGTCGATTGTTCGCGTTCGTCAAAAAGGAAAGCTGACATTCGACGCCGCCATCTAGCGAGCGGCAGGTACCTGGCACATTGCCGACTGATACCGACCAATAGGTCAATGGCCGGTCAGGCCGAACTGCTGCCCGATACCAGATTTCCTCGACCGGCAGCTTGATGATCGGGAAGCTGCCGCCGGTCTTGCTGATGACATCAGGCCACTTGGGGGCGACAGCAGTCGCTGAATGATCCGCCAAAGATTACCTGCTCAGACCAAGCAACAGCCACCCCAACGGCTTGGCGCATTTTGATAATCCAATGACCGGCCTTGCCAATGCGGCGTTTGGTGTCGGTGTCGAGCACGGGAACTCCTGAAACGGATTATTCGGGCGGGAAGCGCAGCTTGGAAAAGCTGCGCCCTGCCTGAATGGCACGCCGCTCAATATCCGCCGCCGACGCAAGCCAGCCGCTTCGAGCAGCTTGTTGATCTTGATGCGGGCTGTGGCTTCCTTGTCGGGCATTCAGAGTCCTGCGCCAGCGATGGTGGTTTGGCGGCATCAATGACTACCATGGGGGCGATCTTCGGCTGCCCCCCGCTGGCCGACAACTGCCGGGTGGCATTTTACACCGACCGCAACTACTGCATTGCGCCCGGTCAAGCGGCAAGTTGTCAACGGCCACCCCGACCGATCATTTCGGGGAACAGTCATCCGAACGACCGCCGTTACTTTGAAATCTGCCGAAAGGGCAATTCCCGTTCCTCGGTGATTGCCGTCAATTCCAACGAGGTCTATCCTGAGATTCCGGTATGACGGAGCCACCCCATGAAGGCACAACCCGAAAGCCAGGAAGGTCCGATCCTGTTGCGTGTCGCGCAGATCAAGCGATGGCTCTGGCTCGCTATGACAGGAAGCATGCCGCTTTGCGCGGGAGGTGAATCATGAACGACCAGAAAAAGTTTCCGACGGTCATCGGCCTGCTGTTTTTTTTCGGTATCTTCCTGTGCATCGCCACGTTCCTGATCCCCCCGGAATCTCCTGACTACTCCGGGCGCTGGCTGACCTTCATGGTCGGCTTCATGATGATTCTGATGGGGCTCCTTCAGTTGAAGTCGCTATGGCAAGCCCTTTCGCCCGAGTTGGCCGGTGCCCTGAAATGGCTGGCGCTGATTATCGTATTCGGTACCTTTGCCTCCGTATTCCTTATCGGCGGTTTGTTTTATGGGGACGAGATCAGCGGCAACATTCCCTTCGTTTCGGCCGAAACCAACAACAGGGTGGGGCGCTTCCTGTTTATCGCATTCGGTGGCTTGCTTGGGGTCTTCGTGCTGACCCAGATGATCGGGTTGGTCATCTATCTGATTCGGTGGGCGCAGGGAAAACTCTGATGTGCGGTAACGCCAGACTAGCTAATTGGAGGGTATCCAACGACCGCCAATGACAGCTTGCACTGAGGAACAGGCATTGGCTGTTATACCCTCGAAGGACTGCTTCTAGCCGGTAGCTGCCACCAACGGCTTGGCGCATTTTGACAACGAAATGTCAGGTCTTGCCAATATCGCGGCAGCATCGCATCGTATGATGCTGGTCATGATGTCGCATGGTCGTCGCTGACGGCTGGTGGCTGACAACGATGGGCAAAATTTTCCGCACATTTCTCCCGACAAGGCAGACCATGACCTCGACCAGCTATACGAATCCCGTCACGGCAACGCTCACCGGCATTTTCGACATGTTCCGCCATCGCCCGCCGATCGGGAAATTAACGCCGGAGGAACGGCTTGATGGGATGACCTGCCTGATCACCGGCGCCAATTCTGGGCTCGGGCTGGGCACGGCGCGCGCGCTGGCGAAACGCGGTGCGCGGCTGATCCTCGCCTGCCGCAGCGGCATTCCGCAGACGGCCGAAGTGTTGAAGCTGGAAACCGGCAACCCGCAGATCGAGATGGTCAAGCTCGACCTTGCCGACTATGCATCGATCGACCGCTGTTGCGCCGAGCTGCGTGAGCGTGGCGTGCGCCTCGACCGCGTGATTCTCAATGCCGGCATCGTGCCACCGAAGGCGGTGCGTACGGCGCAGGGTTTCGAGATGATGTTCGGTGTGCACTTCCTCGGCAACATGCGCTTCGTGCTCGGCCTGCTGCGCGACGGCACAATCCCGAACGATGTTTTTGCCGCCGCTGCGGGTGCTGATACCCGCATGCCGGATGTGCGACCGCGCATCGTCTTCGTTTCCTCCGAGACGCATCGCACGGGCCGGCCGATCGATCTGGCGACGCTGGGCGAATTCGTCGAATACAACACGATGGGCAGCATGGCTCAGTACGGTTACAGCAAGCTGGCATTGACGACTTTTGCCAGAGAACTGGCGAGCCGCCTCGCTCCCGGTGGCGATGTTCAGGTGGCCGTGCATGCGCTGTGCCCCGGGCCGGTGGACTCCAACATTGCGCGCGGCGCACCGGCGTGGATCAAGCCGCTGCTGGAACCGCTGAAACGCCTGCTGTTCGCCTCGCCGGACAAGGCTTGCGAGCCTTCGGTATATCTGACGGTGGCACACGCCATCGAGGGGCGGACGGGTATCTATCTGCACTTGATGAGTGAAAAAGAGCCGGCCGCGCAAGCCACCGACCCGGCGATTCGCAAGGGCGTGTGGGAGGCAGGTATGCGTTTTCTGGCAATGGACAAGGCGCACTGAACGTGGCCGACATCGACGTATTCAACGGTGATGCCGACGGTATCTGCGCACTGACGCAGTTGCGCCTCGCCGAGCCGCGAACCACGCGTCTCGTCACCGGCATCAAGCGCGACATTGAGCTGCTGACGCGCGTCGAAGCGGGGGTCGGCGACCGTGTGACGGTGCTCGATATTTCTCTCGACAGTAATCGTGCAGGCGTCGAACGTCTGCTTGGCAGCGGTGCGGAAATTTTCTATGTCGATCATCACTATGCCGGTGAGATCCCACAGCATGCGCGGCTGACGACGCTGATCAACGAAGCGCCCGAGGTGTGCACGAGTCTGCTGGTCAACGGCTGGCTGAAGAATCGCTACCGCGAATGGGCTGTTGTCGGTGCCTTCGGCGACAATCTGGCGCAAAGCGCACGCGCGCTGGCGAAGCCGCTCGATCTCGATGCGGCGCGGCTCGATCAACTTGAGCAACTCGGCACTTGTCTCAACTACAACGGCTACGGTGAGTCGCTGGCCGATCTGCATTTTCCGCCGGACGAATTGTTCCAGCTAGTCAGCCGTCACGCCAGCCCGTTCGGCTTCATGGCCGAGGATCGGGAGCATTTTCAGCGCCTCGCTACCGGCTATACCGAAGACATGGCGCGCACAGCGGCGCTGCGGCCTGAAGCCGCATCAAGCGCAACCGCAGCGCTGTTCATGCTGCCCGACGAAGCCTGGGCGCGTCGCGTCAGCGGCGTGTTCAGTAACGATCTCGTCCATCAGCATCCGCAGCGCGCGCACGCCGTACTCACGGCCAAGGCCAACGGCACTTATCTGATCAGCGTGCGCGCACCGCTCGACCGGCGCAAGGGTGCGGATGCGCTGTGCCGCCAGTTTCCGACCGGCGGTGGCCGCGCGGCGGCAGCGGGCATCAACGCCTTGCCGGCAGATCAGCTCGACAAATTCACCAGTACCTTCCTGGCCCATGTCTGGGGCTGACAACAAGACAGAGAGAGGAGTACCGCAATGAAAGCCTTCCTGATGAAACTGCTGGCGACTTACCGCAACTTCGCGCTGTTGATGCTCAAGCTGCGCGGCAAGACACCGGATGACGTGGCGTCCGAACGCATCGTCAGCGGCAAGGCGTGGGATGAATTCTGCGACTCGCTCAAGGCCGCCGGTGGCGTGCTGCTGTTTCCCGGCGCACCACGCGACGCCTTCAATCAGGCCGAGGGCTACCGCTATCTGACGCGGCTGGTGCGCGCCGGCCTCGAAGCCTTCATTGAGAGCGCCGATCCGCGCGCGCCGGTGCTGCTGCGCTTGTGCAACGAGACGGTGAAGCTCGGCTCCGACAATCCGGATAACTATTACCAGAACGCCACCGTCAGCGGCGAGTACGAATACCGCATCCACGGCACGCGCGGCACGGTGCACTACCTCGGCTTCGGCGTGCAGAAGGGCCAGTACGGTCAGGCTGGCGGCATGCAGACCGCCGCCTATGTCGATGCGTCGACGCTGCACATCGAACCGGACGGTACATTCGAGCTGATTCTCAGCCGTACTCAGCCGGCGGGCAAGAACTGGCTGCCGCTCGATCCGGAGGCGAGTCTGGTGATCGTGCGCCAGACTTTCGGCGACCGCGAGAACGAGCGCATCGCCGAGCTGAAGATCGAGCGCATTGGTGGCGACGGCCTGCCCAGCCCGGTCACTGCCGCAGCCATCGAGAAGGGACTCAATACCGCGAGTACCTTCGTCGCCGGTGCGTCGTTTCTGTTCGCCAAGTGGGGACG
>DAOLZE010000165.1:0-5611 GCA_035426125.1 Rhodocyclaceae bacterium | reverse complement strand
GTTGGTCTGATTTCGGCCAGAGATTATGCCGAAGATGTGCGACTTGCTGAACTGTTCCTGCGCGGACGTCACAGCGAGGTTATTGAACGACTATCGACCGAAATGCAGGCAGCCGCCGAACAGCTGCACTTCGAGGAAGCCGCCGCGCTGCGCGATCAGGTGCGCGCGCTACAGGCGGTGCTGCATCGCCAGTACGTCAGCAGTACCGGTGAGGAAGATGCCGATATTATCGCGGCAGTGGCGGCGGCGGACGGCTTCTGCGTTAATCTGGCAATGGTGCGCGGCGGTCTGCATCTCGGCGATCGCGCGCATTTTCCACGCGGTGCGTCGGATTGTACGGAGGCGGAAGGTCTGCTTGCCTTCATCGAACAGCATTACCTCGATCATCCGCCGCCGTCGCGTTTGATATTTAGTCACGAATTGGACGATGCTGCCTGTGCTGCCGTATTTGCATCCATTGGAAGGAAAGTTGCTTGCGGCTTGCCGCGCAACGAGATGGAGCGTGCCTGGCTCAGCATGGCTACGAACAATGCGCGGCTAGCCTGTGAAGCGCGCCGCCATGCCGCCACAGGTGTGAGGCAAAGGCTCGACGCATTGGGCGAAACGCTGGAACTGGGAGATCCGCCAGCGCGTATCGAATGCTTCGATATCAGCCACACGCAGGGTGAAGGCACGGTCGCCTCCTGCGTGGTATGTGTCGACGGCACGATGAAGCATGGCGAATACCGCCGCTTCAATATCGCCGGTATCCAGCCTGGCGACGATTATGCGGCGATGCGTCAGGCTTTGACACGGCGCTACGAGAAAGTTGCGGCAGGCGAGGCGGTCGCGCCGGATCTGATCATCATCGACGGCGGCAAGGGGCAGCTTGGTGTGGCGCATGAAGTGCTCGCCGAACTCGGCCTCGAACATTTGGCCAGCATCGGTGTGGCCAAGGGCGAGGGGCGCAAGATGGATATACTACTCGTCGGAAAGGCCATGAAACCGATAAAATTGCCCGGTGATCATTCTGCACTGCATCTGATTCAGGAAATTCGCGACGAGGCGCACCGTTTTGCCGTGACAGGCCACCGGGCGCGGCGTGCCAAGGCGCGCGGGCGCTCGAAGCTTGAAGATGTGGCAGGCATTGGGCCACAGAAACGCCGCAAATTGCTTGCGTATTTTGGTGGTTTATCCGGTGTCATTGCCGCAAGCGTCGACGATCTTTGCCGGGTCGAGGGAATCAGCCGGAAGCTGGCTGAAACGATTTATAGCGAGTTGCATTGATTTATGGAAATGACAAATTCATGATGCCGGTTAATATTCCGAATCTGCTCACCTGGGCGCGCATCGTCATGATCCCGCTGTTTGTCGGCGTGTACTATGCGTCTCCGCACTGGCTGACACCGCACGAGCAGAATCTTGCCGCGACCCTGATTTTCGTCATTGCCGCCATTACCGATTGGCTCGATGGCTGGCTGGCGCGCAAGCTCGGTCAGACTTCGGCCTTCGGCGCTTTTCTCGATCCGGTTGCCGACAAGCTGATGGTGGCTGCCGCGCTGATCGTGCTGGTGCAGCTTGCCCGCGTCGATGCCATCATCGCTATCATCATCATCAGTCGTGAAATCGCCATTTCCGCATTGCGCGAATGGATGGCGAAGATTGGTGCTGCAGAAAGTACCGCAGTTTCGATGCTCGGCAAGATCAAGACGATTGCCCAGATGATCGCCATTCCAATGTTGCTCTACCAGAACGATTTTGCTGGGGTGAGCATCATGCAAATCGGCTATTACCTGATTCTTGCCGCAGCCGTGTTGACGCTTTGGTCGATGGTCTACTATCTGAAAATGGCCTGGCCGGAAATTTCCCTGCGTACGAAGTAATTCGAATTCAGAGATGAGTGTGGTTGCGCTCTATCCCACTTCGTAAATCGGCACGCGCGCTGCAATGGCGCAGAACAATTCATAGCTGATGGTGCCGGCAGCGCTGGCCACTTCGTCGACGGAGAGTCCTTCGCCCCATAGCACCACTGGCGAGCCGGGAGCGGCATCGGGGAGGTGGGTTAGATCAACGCAGATCTTATCCATTGAGACACGACCGATGATGCGGGTGCGCCGGCCTTCGACGAGCACCGGCGTGCCGGTTGGTGCGTGACGAGGATAGCCATCACCGTAGCCACCAGCGACGAAGCCGATACGCATCGGCGCATCAGCGGTGAACGTTGCACCATAGCCGACAGTATCGCCGGGGCCGATATCGCGCACAGCAATTAGCGCACTTGACAATGTCATTACCGGGCAAAGGCCGAGTGCTTCGGCGGTTTGCTGTTCTGGAAACGGTGAGCTGCCGTAGAGCATGATGCCGGGGCGTGCCCAGTCGGTCTCGTTACCGATGGTTTCAGGAAAACGCAGCAGTGCGGCGGAATTTGCCAGCGATTGCGGCAAGCCCGCCGAGTGTATGGTCTTCCTGCGCAGTGTTGCAAAAGTTTCCAGCGGCGTGGCAATGGCGTCCGGCATCACGGCAATGTCGGCATCGGCATTGGCAAAATGTGCCATCAGGGTGATCGTGCTGATCTGCGACGAGTCTTGCAGGGCGGTCAGTGCGGCGCGGAATTCATTGGCATTCAGGCCAAGACGATTCATGCCGGTGTTCAGCTTGAGATATACCGGCAGCTTGCCTGGCAGGCAGGCTTCGACAATGGCTTGCACCTGCTCGAGTGAATGAAGCACCGGTGTCAGGCGATATTCGGCGAAGTCGGGTAGTTCGTCATCTGAATAAAAGCCTTCGAGCAGCAAGATCGGTTGTTGCAGTCCGGCTTCGCGCAGCGCGATGGCACCGTCGAGTTCGATCACGGCGAAGCCGTCGGTGCAGCCGGCCAGAGCATGCGCCGTGCGCAGCAGGCCGTGGCCGTAGGCATTTGCCTTGATGACGGCCCACAGACGCGCCTCACTGGCGTGATGGCGCGCCACGCCGAAGTTATGGCGCAGGGCGGATAGATCGATGGTGGCTCGCAGCGGACGGGTCATGCAACAGTGTCTTGAATGACTATGTGACGGATTATGTCACGACAGGTTCATGCTGCGACGAAGCGTTTCATCCTGTCAGAGGCGAATTCGACAAAGGTGACAACCAGTTTCGAGCGAAATTTTTCCTTCGGATAGACCATTGTCAGGGTGCGGATCAGCTTCGGCTTGAGCGGGATCGCCACCAGGATGCCCAGTTTGTGCGCCTTGACAATCGAGGCACGCGAAGCAATAGCGAAGCCGAGGCCGGTTTCGACAACACCGTTGAGCGATACCGGACTGCCCATCTCCATGACCAGATTGAGCGCATCGATGCTGAGTCCGGCATTGTGCAGATAGGCTTCAGTGAACTCGCGTGAACCGGAACCTGGCTCGCGGCTGATATAGGGCAGATTGAGAAGCTGTTTTGGCGATACCGTCTTGTATTTGGCCAGCGGAAAGTCCGGGCTGCAAACCACCTGCAATTCATCATCGCAGCAGACTTGCGATTCCAGTGTCGGCAGATGGCCGGGAGATTCGATGAAGCCGATATCGAGCAGATGCTCGGAGACACGCGTCTCGATCGATTCTGAATTGGCGACGACCAGGTGTGGCTGCACCTGCGGGTAGAGCGACTTGAATTCACCGAGAATGCGCGGCAGCATGAATTCTGCGATGGTCATGCTGGCACCGATGAGCAGCGATCCGCTGACTTCCCCGGTCATCTCCAGCATGCGTATATCCATTTCGGAGGAGAGTCCGAGAATTCGTTCGGCATAGTCGAGAACCAGTTCACCTGCCGGTGTCAGGTTGATCTTGCCGTGACCACGATCGAATAGCCGGGTATTGAAATGATCCTCGAGTTGCTTGATCTGGAAAGTGACCGCTGGCTGGGTCATCATCAAGGTTTCCGCCGCCTTGGTGAAGGAGCGCTGTTTCGCTACCGCGTGAAAAACCTGCAATCTGCGATCTGCCATCGTTTTCCCTTTAATACAATTCGAATATATCCGGTTATTGAAACATAAATGGCTATCATAAGAAAGTCTTATCGATCAATTTGGCTCGCAGAAATATGGATTTGTCGTAAATATTCAATGAAATGCATGTGCGCAGGCAGTGCTGTTTGTCTGCGCAAGGTGGCAGCGGCAGTCGCTTTCATGGTATAAATCGCGGCAACTTCATGGTCTGAGACTTGACCAAATTACCGTAGGACAGGATGAATCCCGGCTTCTTTATCATTATGGCGGCGCAGTTCTTCTCGGCGCTTGCCGACAATGTTCTGCTGATCGCTGCCATCGCCATGCTGTACAACATGCATGAGCCTACTGGTTTTGAACCGCTGCTGAAAACCTGTTTTACGCTGTCCTACGTCGTGCTGGCAGCTTTTGTTGGTGCCTTTGCCGATTCCATGCCGAAATGGCGTGTGATGTTCATCAGCAACACCATCAAGATCGGTGGTTGTCTGTTGATGTTCATGCATGTGCACCCTCTGCTGGCCTACACCGTAGTCGGTCTCGGCGCGGCGGCCTACTCGCCGGCCAAGTACGGCATTCTCACCGAATATCTGCCGCATCGTCTGCTGGTCGTTGCAAACGGCTGGATCGAAGGGTTGACGGTGGTGGCGATCATCCTCGGCACATTATTCGGCGGCATGCTGATCAAACCGGAGATTGCCAGCAAACTGCTTGCCTTCGATTTTCCATGGATCGACACCGGTATCAATACCGTCGCCGACATGAATCTGCTGGTGGTCGGCCTGCTGTATGTGGTTGCCGCAGTATTTAATTTGTATATTCCGGATACCGGCGTGGATCACCACGTGCTGAAGAAAAATCCGCTCTATCTGCTGCATGATTTCGCACACTCAATGACACTGCTCTGGCGCGACAAGCTCGGACAGATATCATTGGCAGTAACCACGCTGTTCTGGGGCGCCGGTGCGACGCTGCAATTCATTGTCATCGAATGGTCGAAGGAGGCGCTCGGCCTGGATCTTTCCGGTGCCAGCATGCTGCAGGGCGTGGTGGCATTCGGTGTGGCGTTTGGCGCTGTGCTTTCCGCCAGGATGATCACCCTGCGTCGCTCGGTCAAGGTGTTGCCGCTCGGCATCGCCATGGGTGTCGTCGTCATGGCGATGATTTTTGTCCACCACACGCCTGTTGCCGTGGCGATGCTGGTGCTGATTGGCGCGCTGTCGGGTTTCTTCGTCGTGCCGATGAACGCGCTACTGCAACATCGCGGCCATGTTTTGATGGGCGCCGGACACTCGATCGCTGTGCAAAACTTCAACGAGAATCTGTCGATCCTGGCTATGACCGGGATTTACTCGGTGATGATCATGGCACACATGTCGATCGACACCATCGTCATCCTGTTCGGTACATTTGTCGCTGCCCTGATGCTGCTGATCAAGTATCGCCATACGCAGAATCAGCGCCAGTTTGATTCTGTTGCGCAACTCGATGACGCGAGCCACTAGGCTAAACCAGCCGGTTGATGTTGGCCATGCCTCTTCTCTATCCTGTTTTATGGGTTGATCCCTGACAGGTATCTGCCAGCGGAATGAGTATGCAGACTGAGGTAACCCGGCTTCCCCGGACACATTTGAAGGTAGACAATATCTTTGGAGG
>DAOLZE010000164.1:0-5673 GCA_035426125.1 Rhodocyclaceae bacterium | reverse complement strand
CGCTGGCGGCCGACCGGCTGTTCCCGCCACTGCTGGTGCACCTGATCGCCAGCGGCGAGGCCAGCGGTACGCTTGGCCGTATGCTGGAGCGTGCCGCCACGCAGCAGCAGAATGAACTCGATCGACGCACGGCGATTGCACTCGGTCTTTTCGAGCCGCTGCTGATCCTGCTGATGGGTGGCCTGGTGCTGATGATCGTGCTTGCCGTACTGATGCCGATCATCGAAATCAACATGCTGATGAAATAATTACAGGAGTCGCCATGCAACAAAGAAAAAAACTAATTCGCCACGCTGGTTTTACCCTCATTGAAATCCTCGTCGTCATTGTTATTCTCGGTATTCTTGCTGCGATGATTGTGCCGAAGGTCATGACGCGCCCCGACGAAGCCCGCGTCGTCGCCGCGAAACAGGATATCGCCTCGCTGATGCAGGCGATGAAAATCTATCGCCTCGACAGCAAACGCTATCCGACCACCGAGCAGGGTTTACAGGCGCTGGTAAGCAAGCCGACGCAGGCACCGCTGCCGGACAACTGGAAGGGAGGTGGCTATGTTGAACGCCTGCCACTCGATCCGTGGGGCAATTCTTACCAATACCTGAATCCCGGTCTGCACGGCGAAATCGACGTATTCAGTTACGGCGCCGACGGCGCACCGGGCGGCGAAGGCTTCGATACCGATATCGGCAACTGGCAACTTTAATTTTTTCCCTCCCCATGATTCGATCACTCTTCTGTTACCCAAAGACCTCGCGTTGTCCCAGTCTCCTCACCGCAAGGGGGAAGGGAAAATATTTGCATATATCCGCGCTGCGCGGCTTCACGCTGATCGAGATACTCATCGTGGTCGCCATCGTCGCTGTGCTGTCGGCAAGTGTGGTGCTGTCCATCATTCCGGACGCACAGCGCGATGCCATGAACGATGCCCGCCGGCTCGCCATGCTGCTTGAGGCCGCCACCCTCGAAGGACAGGCCGGCAGTCGCCAGCTGGCCATGTCGGCAACAGCCGACAGCTATTCATTCTGGGTCGCCGAAAATACGCCGCAGCGCACTCGCAACTGGCAGCTTCTGACCAATGACGAGCAATTCCACATGTATCGACTTGCCGCTGGCCTGCGTATTGGCCGTATCGATGTTGATGGGCAGCCCCTGCCAGCCGGCGGGCTGCTGATCTTTCGGCGCGGGGACCCGCCGCTGTTCCGCATCATGCTGGAAAGCTCGGGTAGCACGCCACTCGCACCCATCGAATTGCGCAGTCAGCCGAACGGCCGTGTAGAAATGCGCAGTCCCGGCAAAGAGCAGTAATCAGCAGGTGGTGAGCGGAATGTTGCCATGAAAACTCGCGGCTTCACTCTGCTTGAAGTGCTGGTGGCCCTTGCCATTCTTGCCCTGGCGTTGATGGCGGCGCTACGCGCCGGCAGCGTAGCGGCACAGAACGAAGGTGAAATCCGCGCGCGTCAGCTGGCTGACTGGGTGGCTCTCGACCGCCTCGAAGAGTACCGCGCGCGGCGTGTCTGGCTGCCTGTCGGCAGCAACACTGCCGAGGCAGTGCAAGGCGGCATGCGCTTTCGTCTGGAAGAAAAAATCTCCGGAACACCGAATGCCCAGTTTCGTCGTATCGACATCCATGTGTTCAGTGCTGAGGTGAATAATGCGACCAATGCCAGTGCGCTGAGCCGCTTCACCAGTTTCCTCGTCAAGCCGGGTGGCTAGGCATGATGACAACAGAACATAGCACTGAAGCAAACCGCCAGCGTGGCCTGACGCTTATCGAGCTTTGCGTCGCTGTTGCGCTGCTTGCCGTGATCTCGATCATGTCGTATCGCGGCATCGATAGCCTGAATCGCGTCAGCGAGCGTACGCAGGCCGACAGTCAGCGCTGGCAGTCGGCCGCAGCATTTTTTGAACGCTTCGCCAGCGATGTCACTCAACCAGCACGGCGCCCGTTGCGCAGCGCCGACGATTCCGGCAACCCCGTCGGCATTGCGGCGGCTGTCGCTGCTACGGCTCTGACTCCGCAGGCGCGCTGGGTAATGGCCGCTGCCGGCATGCGGGCGCTCCCGGATGTCCATGCGTTGCCGTCCTGGTGGGGACGCGTATTACCACCGGTTTCGGCTGGACAGAGCGGCGAGTTGAATTTTGACTGCCCGCTCGAATTCACCCGGAAATCCATGACTGGGTACGATGAAATTCGCCTCGGTTACCGGTTGCGCGCCAGTCGTGTGGAGTTGCTGATCTGGCCGGTGCTCGACCGCGCACCGACTTCGACGCCAGACATTCATGTTCTGCTCGAAGGGGTCGACAGTCTGCGCTTCCGCTATCTCGATACGAACGGCCTCTGGCAGGAAGCCTGGCCGATGGCCAGCAACAATGACATGCTGCCGCGCGCCGTCGATGTCGAAGTGACTTTCAGCGATGGCATGTTGCTGCATCGTGTTTTCGCACTGCCATCATGAGGCGTTGCTACCCCCACCACAGTCAATGTGGCGCGGCTTTAATCATGGCGCTGCTGGTCGTAGCGCTGGCCACGGTGATCGCCAGTAGCCTGATCGAACGCCAGAGTTTTTGGCTGCGCCAGGTGGAAACCCGCCGTGACCTTGCTCAAGCGCGCCTGCTGGCGACCGCCGGCGTCGACTGGGCGCGCGCTGTACTCACCGATGATGCGCGCAACAGCGCCTACGATCACCTCGGCGAACCCTGGGCGACCCAGGTGCCGCCGATGCCGGCTGAGGGTGGTGAGATCGGCGGCGGGCTGACAGACGAGCAGAGCAAGTGGAATCTCAATAATCTGGTGCGCAATGGCCAACACAGCCAGGATGACCTGACCGTGTTTCGGCACTTGCTGAGCGAGCTGCAACTATCCCCAGATCTTGCGGCGGCGCTGGTCGACTGGCTCGATACCGACAGCGAAGTCACACCGGATGGTGCCGAGGATGCTTTTTATCTGACGTTGAAACCACCTTATCGCAGCGCCAACCGCGAGCTTGGCGACGTCGATGGATTGCTGCGCGTGCGAGGATTTGATGCGAATATCGTCGGACGTTTGCGCCCTTATGTCACCGCCCTTCCGGGCTATAATCCGGTCAATATCAATACCGCCGATGCTATTGTGCTATCCGCCGTGCTCTACGATTTTCCCGCTTCGGAAATCCAGCAGATCATTGCTGAGCGCAAGCGCATTCCCTACATCGATATCGGCGACTTCCGCAAGCGCGTGTCGGTTCCGGACTTGGCGAGTTCGCCGAGTACCGAGCGTCTCGATACGCGCAGCCGCTATTTCAGTGCCGCCATCCATACGCGGTTCGGCAATGCCGAAACCGCGTTGACGGTGTTGCTCGATCGGCAGGGCGGCTGGCCGTCCACCGTCTGGCAAAAATTCGAATGAACCGGCTGCTGCGACTGTATATTTCATCTGCATGGCCGGTGCAAACTGCCGCCTGCGAGTGGCAGCTCTGCGATGATTCCGGCAATCAGCTGCAACTCGGCTGTAGCGAACCGCGCCACTGGCCGGATGCCGAGCGTTGTGAAGTGATCCTCGGCGCAGCGCAATGCCTGGTGCTCAAGGCGCAACTACCAAAGGGCGTGCGCACCCGCAATACCGAAGTGCTGGCCTACGCCCTCGAAGAACAACTGATCGGCGAGACCGATGATGAGCACTTTGTTATTGGTGACACGCCTGCCAAAGCCGATAGCGAAGCGACAACGCTACCGACACCAGTCTGGGTGATCTCGCGCACCCGCCTGCGCACACTGTTCAACGTGCTGCGTCCCCTTGGGCGTGTACCGCAACGTCTTGTCAGCGAAATTCAGCTGGCGCCGCGCCGTTCTGGCTGGACCGTCTGCCTGTACGGTACGCAGCAGGTTACGGCAGGATTTGTTCGGCTCGCCGCAGAAGATGGCTTCGCCTTCGATCTGCCAGACATGACTGCGCCGCCCCTCGAACTGCGCCTGGCAGTGCAGTCCGCGCACAAGAGCGGCAATTTGCCGTCTGCCATTGATGTGTATGGTGCAGGAAATTTCGATGCCGCCGCTGCTGCTGCCTGGCAGAGTGCGTTGACTGTTCCTGTGCATCTGGTTGGCGCATATGACTGGCGTACCTGTACAAGTCGCGATGCACGCAATCTGCTTGGCGGCGAATTTGCGCCGCCGCGCCAGCCCCGGGAAGGCTGGGGTGCCTGGCGGCCGGCGTTGCTGCTCAGTGCATTGTTCATCGTAATTTATTCCGCATACAGCTTCGGTGAATGGATTTGGCTTGGCCATCAGCACAGCCTTCTGCAACAGGAGATCACCGATAACTTCCGTGCCGTCGCGCCGCAACAGCCAATCCAGAATCCATCGCTGCAAATGCAGCGACTGTACGATCAGTTACGCCGTGAGCGTGGCCAGCTCGGTTCGGCCGATTTTCTGCCGTTGCTGGCCGTTGTCAGCGAAGTTGCCGGCAGTCTGGGTAACTTGAATACGCTGCGCAGCATCGGCTACGATGACGGTCGCCTCGAATTCTCCATGCGCATGAACAGCGTCGCCGATGCCGAGCGTCTGCGCGATGCCATGACCCGCCGCGGTTTCACCGCCATCCTGCGCGATACGCATGCTGCGCCGGGCGGCGCAGGCATCGAAGTGCAATTCGCCGTACGCGGAACAACATGAAGACCATCATCGAAAACCTTCTTGTTCTGTGGCGCGCGCGTGCGCCGCGCGAACAGGTGTTTCTCGGCGGACTCGCTGCATTTATCGCCGGCGCCTTGCTGGTGCAGGGACTTTGGCTGGCGCACAGCGCTCGCAGCCGTCTGCATCAGCAGATTCCGCAATTGCGCCTGCAGCTTGCCAATGTCCAGCGTCAGTCCGGTGAAATCCGCCAGATGCAGACGCAGCCGGCCAGTCCGTTACCGCAGGATGGTGCTGCGCTACTGGCGGCCGCCACGACTGCCGCACGCAACACCGGCCTGACGCTGGCGGCTGCGCAGATGCAGCTTGAAGGCCCGCGCCAGTTGCGGGTGCGCGCCACACTGCCATTCGATAGATGGCTCGAATGGGCGGCCATCCTGCAGCGCGATGCGCGGCTGCGCGTTGCCTTCTGCCGCATTGATGTCCCCGTCGAAGCGACTGGCACGGCCGGTAGCAACGTCTCCGGTCAGGCGAGAATCGACGCGTTGTTCGTTCTGCCCGATCCTTCCTGAGCGCTGCGATGCGCTTGCGGCCTGTTGATTTCGGAATCTTCATTCTGCTGTTTCTGCTGGCCGTCGCATTGCAATGGCCGGCTATCTGGCTTGCGCCAGTGATCGATCGCGCCAGCAACGGACACTGGCGTCTGACCGCTGTCGAAGGACATCCATGGAATGGCAATGGCATGCTCCTGGTGCGCGCCGGCGATAGTACACCGTGGCGAATCGCCCAAAGCGTGCGCTGGCAACTGTTGTGGAGCGAATTGCTGCGCGGTCGTATCGCCACCGATCTGGGCATGGAGCAGGGCGGCCTGCGTCTTGTTGCCAGCGCCGGTGGCTTCGCTGTTGAAAAGATCGATGCCACGCTACCCGCTGCCGAAATTGCTCCGCAACTACCCGGCGCACTCGGCCGCTACGGCTGGAGCGGTACACTCCACGCGCAGGGCGCCGGCTATCGTTGCAACTGGAGTGGTGATCGCTGTAACGGTGATATCGATCTGCTGTGGAGCGA
>DAOLZE010000163.1:0-5679 GCA_035426125.1 Rhodocyclaceae bacterium | reverse complement strand
AATGCGTCCATCCTGCGGTGCGCGTGTCTCAGCGATGTTCATACCGCTCATCACCTTGATGCGCACGACCAGCGCCGGCCAGCAGGATTTGTGTAGAGCGCGAATCTGCCGCAGCATGCCGTCGATGCGATAACGGATGCGCAGAAAACTGGCCTCCGGCTCGAAGTGAATGTCGGAGGCTTCACGCCTGACCGCATCGGATAACAAAGCATCAATCAACCGCACCACCGGCTGACTGTATTCGGCAGATGAAGACGCACCGTACGCGTTGCCGGGATCGCTACGTCCCGTTTCGATTTCATCGAGGATGCCATCGATTGACCATTCGTGCGAATAATGCCGGTCGATGGCGTGCGCAATATCCGCATCGCCAGCAATTAACGTTTCCAGCAGCAGATTGCCGGGGATCAATGAATGCAGTCGATCCAGCGCGACGATATCGTTTGGATCGGCAATCGCCAATGTCAGCCGGCTTGCAGCAGCATCGTAATCAAGCGGCAGCAAGCGATGCCGCCGCGCCACTTCATGCGGAATCATCCGGATGGTATGTGGATTGACGATCACATTCGCCAGATCGACAGGCTTCTTGCCCAGCGACGCGCCGAGCGCATCGCGCAAGGTTGCCTCCGAGATAAAACCAAGCATGACCAGCAATCTGCCGATCGGCTGATTCAGGCTTTTCTGCTCGCGCAGCGCAATGCGCAGTTGGTCTTCGCTGATCACACCCTGGCCGATCAATTGCTGGCCAATGAGCTGCCGTGGTTCGCACGAAGGCATCATTCTCTGACCGTGCGCTGGCTGTAACGATGAATTGATCATCTCCATTGCGGCATTCAGTCAGCGCTGATCTCATGCAGGCGTGCTGCTACGCGATCCTTGTCGAATCCAGCAGGGCGGTTGACGGCGGCCTGCAAGGCCCGCCGGTAATAATGGCCAGCGGATTCCGATTCATGCAACTGGTCCAGGCTGACCGCCAGATTGAAAAGTACGTCCGCTTCTTCCGGCGCTGCGCTGCAGGCTCGAAGATAGGCGGCTTGCGCTTCGCGCCAGCGATTTTGCGCGGCATACAGGTTGCCCAGCGCCGCATTTGCGGAGAAGATATCCGGCTGTGCGGCCAGCAGAATTTTCAGACGTGACTCCGCACGCACTGGATCAAATACTCCCTGCTGGCCAATCAACCAGACCTGAGCCAGCGTATCTGCCGGGTCGACATCGAGCGCACGTCGATAGTATTCAGCAGCACCAGCTTCCTGCCCATCGCGCAGGAGGACGGCAGCGATACCGTGCAAAGCATCAATATTTTCTGCTTCGGTGGCCAGCACCTGCTGATAGGCATTATTTGCGGCAACGTAATCTTCATGCATATAGCTGTCATAAGCTTGCAGGAGCAGCGGGGCAAAACCGACGCGCGATCTTGCGATATGGATCGCACCTGGCGGCTCATCAATCTTTTCTGTTGTCGATGAGGAAGCGCCAAAAGCCATAGTGGCTGACAGGATGCCGAGACCGATAGCTGCGATGTGGTATTTTTTGCTCATGGAAAATTCAGTGACCTTCTCTTCCGGATTCCCGGCCGAGTTTCCATTCCGTCTGCGACGACCCGCTTCTTTCCCTGAAAAAATTACGATCAGGAAGTCGGCCGCGATATTGACGATAGTCACCATCAATGCTGGCATTACCGATTACTACCGGCCGAAGAAAAACCACAAGCTCCGTCTTGAGATGCCGGTCATCGCGATTGACGAAGAAATTTCCCAGCAGCGGCGTGCGTGACAACCCCGGTACAGCAGCATCGGCATCGCTGATGGTGTCTTCCATCAGGCCACCCATGACAGCAATGTTTCCGCTGGCGATGCGAATCATCGACTCCATCTCCCGGATACGGATCACTGGAATTCTGCTGGTGACATTGGCTTTAGCCAGATCCGGATTGGGGTCATTGACGGTGTCGACAACACGCGAAATGCTCGGGCGAATATTCAGCAATACATTGCCGTTGCTGCTGATTTGCGGCGTTACATTCATCACGAAACCCACCGGGACCGAAGATAGATTTGTCGTGAACGTCGTCACCGGCGCAGCATTGGTCGGTGACACGGTTTCAGCCTTGATTGTGAAATACACATAGTTGTCGACCACCTTCAATACTGCGGTCTGATTGTTGATGACCGATAGCGTCGGGCTCGACAGCACCTTGACTGTACCGAAGTTCTCCAGCAGCCTGATTGAACTGCTGACCATGCCGACGTTCTGTACATGGTTGCTGTTGCCAAGTTCAAAGATGCTTGACGATGGTCCGGCAAGACTGCCCGTCGCACGCTGAATCAGTTTGAAGCCGGAATTTCCGAGCGGCAGGATGCTCCAGTCGATACCCTGCTGATAATTGGAGGATAACTGGACCTCGGCGATGGTTGCTTCAATCATGACCTGGCGATTCGCGCTGGACATGACCTGATCAAGAAATTCCTGGATTTTTTCATGCTGCCGCGATGTGGCGCGAATACTCAATATCCCGCTTTCGGGATTGGCGATCACCGATGCAGCTTCGCGGAAGGTTGTGCGGCGCATAAGCGTCGTCCCTTCCTGCTGCAACATTGCCGGATTCGGACTTGCGGCAAAAGTGGAAACCCCGCCACCGTTTTTGCCTTTCGCTTTTTGCATCTGTGCACCGGTTCCGGTTGTTGATTGCTGGTCGAGATGCTCGACAAAAGTTTCGCTCGACCCTTCCGGAAGAATTTTGTCGGTCTCGCGCAAGATGTCCTTGAGGTTTTTTTCCAGTGTTTCCCAGAAATGATTTTTCGCGATATTTTCGATTCTGGTCTGTGAATTGTTTCCACCACTGGTGGCGTTGCCGCCAGCGCCCGGTGCAGTCGAGGCAATCTGTGTTGTCACCGTCGTATTCCCACCGGTATCGCGCGACATATTCACGTAATCGACCTTATAAACCCGAAGAAACGGCGAATCCGGCATGACAACCAGATTCTTCCCATCGAATTCCCAGCGCATATCGATTTGTCTGGAAATTCGATTCAATAGTTGCGGCAAGGTCTGGTTGATAGCGGTAAGGGTCACACCGCCAGTGATTCCAGGATGGATATCGATGTTCATCCGCGCATCGCGTGCCAGCGAAAACAGCAATTCTTCCGCCTTTACGTTGTTCACCACCACGCTGTAGGTTTCGCCTTTTGCCGCAGGCTGTGGCCTGGGCAGAACAACAAGCTGCCGCACCGGCTGAGGAATAATCTGTAGCTGGCCATCCTCACTCAGAAGATGGCCAGCTACCGGCTGTTCTACCGGTAGCGCCGCACAGCCGGACAGAACTTGTCCGGCAATGGCTATAAGGCTTATAGATCGAACGATCGCAATAAACATGCTATTTGATACTCATTATATATTTGCCAAATACATAACTATACTTGTAATCATCATAAATGCAATACGTTTGAATATGCCTTTATGTTTGCTATCGGTATTTATTAAAGTTAAGCGCTTTACCAACCCATGAAACGAAGCCACCAATGGGCGCGCACGGATTTTGTCGCCGACGGCGGAAATGGACGGCCAGCGGATTCCATGGCGTGCGAGGCGTGCGAGGCGTGCACGGCGCGACAAGGCGCGGGAGAGTGCCTCGCTATGCCAATAGCGCCATCACACCCCTTCATTGGCTACGTGGATTGACCTGCTTTACCCCGAATAAAATCCATGGTCGCAGATCACCTAAGCCGCCATAGAAAGCGGCCAAGCGCCTGAAAGCCTGGATTCCAACTTTTGCAGGAATCCAAAATTTGATAATGGTTTGGCGCTTGCCCTAGCCGCCAGTAAACGGCTTGATCACATACTGGCTGGTTGGCACGACATCGATCTTGTCGAGATCGATGAAGCGCTGGACGCTTTCGATCATGCCCTGCAGGTTACGCTGGAATTTTTCCGGATTGCCGACGCCGTCAAAGAAGGCTTGCGGATCGGTCATGGCCTCGGCCGGGAAGCACTCTTCGACGACGGCATCATAGATCGGCGCACCGTAGCTGAGTGGTCGAACGATGACGTTCTGCACATATTGAAAGGTGCTTTGCGTATCGATGGCGACCTGTGTGTGGCTGTTGTGCCAGAGGTCCAGCCATGCTTCGTAGGTCAGGCGCGGCGGACGGCGGAGGACGGCGACTTGTGCGAAACCGGCGGTGCGCTCACCGGGCCTAGCCGGATGAAGAACATTACGGATCGGCTGGGATTCGGTGACCAGGTAGGCCGCCATACGCGGCACAACCGAAGCAATGGCCTCGTCGAATGGGCTGCGGAATTTCTGGATCGCACTATCGAGCCAGAGCGACAGCATGCCTTCGATCTGTGGTTTGGTATTGCTCTGCCGCAACGTCTCACCAGGCGCAGACGCATCGTCAGCGACATTCACCTGCACACCGTGTGCGCCAAGTGCAACCAGTTTTTCGGCCAGGCCGGTACGCAACTGCCTACCAAACGACTCACTGTCGAGCTGCGGATCACGCCACAACAGGTAGATGACTTTTTCCATGTAATGTTTCTGCTTTTACAAGATGAATGAATTAGCGAAACAAACGATGCATAAAATTACTTGCCTGGCGCAGTCGTTGCATGCCCGGCCCAGCGCTTGCCCAGCGAATGTTCGATGCCAACCAGATCGAGCGCCCTGCCGACGCCCTGATGAACAATATCCATCAAGGTTGCCGGCTTGTCGTAAAAGGCCGGCATCGGCGGCAGAATGATCGCGCCACAATCGGTGGCGCGCGCCATGAGTTCAAGATGCCCCTTGTGCAGTGGTGTTTCACGCACCATCAACACCAGTGGCCGCCGCTCCTTGAGCGTGACATCGGCGGCGCGCGCAATCAGATTGGCGGAATACGAATTGGCAATTGCCGAGAGCGTCTTGACGCTGCATGGTGCAACAATCATGCCGCGCGTCAAAAACGAACCGCTCGCCACCGCTGCACCGATATCCTTGTTCGGATAAACCATATCCGCGAGCGCCTTGACTTCCTCGACCGAAAAGTCGGTCTCGATTGCCAGCGTCAGGCACGCCGCTTCGCTGAGAATCAGGTGGGTCTGCTGGCCAAGATGCTTCAGCACACGGAGCATTTCAACGCCGTAAATTACGCCTGTCGCACCGGTGATTGCCACCAGCAACGGCTGGTTTGAGTTTGAAGCCACGGTCATGACTTTGCCGCCTTATTCCTCTTCGCCACTTCCTCGTCGCGCAGCACGCGGCGCAGAATCTTGCCGACGTTGGATTTCGGCAGTTCGCTGCGAAACTCAACGATGTGCGGAATCTTGTAGCCAGTCAGGTTTTCCTTGCAATGAGCGATCAGCGCCTCGGCAGTCAGGCCCGGATCCTTTTTCACGACAAAGATTGCCACGGTCTCACCCGATCGCTCATCCGGTACGCCGATCGCCGCGACTTCCAGCACGCCTGGATGCATCGAAACGACCGCTTCAATCTCATTCGGATAGACATTGAAGCCCGATACCAGGATCATGTCCTTCTTGCGATCGACAATACGGATGAAACCTTTCTCGTCCATGACACCGATATCGCCGGTGAGCAGGAAGCCATCGGGCATGAGTGTTTTGGCGGTTTCCTCCGGGCGATTCCAGTAGCCCTTCATGACCTGCGGCCCACGGATACAGATTTCACCCACTTCGCCTTGT
>DAOLZE010000162.1:0-5682 GCA_035426125.1 Rhodocyclaceae bacterium | reverse complement strand
CCAGCGTGGTGAGTTCGGCGCTGTAACATTGCAGGTTGTTGCGGCCTGCATTCTTCGCGCGGTACATCGCGGTGTCGGCATTTTTCAGCAGGGTGTCGATGTCTTCGCCGTCATCCGGATAAACAGCGATGCCGATACTCGGCGTGATATTCAATTCGTGGCCATCGATCAGATAGGTCTCGCCGAGAATACGCAGCAATTTCATGCCGAGCTGGACGACCTGTTCGGATTCCGGCAATTCCGGGACGAGAATGATGAATTCATCACCGCCCTGGCGCGATACCGTATCGCTGTCGCGTACGTTGTCGGCCAGGCGGCGCGCGACTTCGCACAGTAGCAGGTCGCCGGCGGCGTGGCCGTACTGATCATTGACCGGTTTGAACTTGTCGAGGTCGATGAAGAGGAGGGCGAAGCGCTTGTCGTAACGTCGTGCTTCGAAGAATTCTCTGGTCAGGCGATCGAACAACAGGGCACGGTTGGGCAGATCGGTCAGGAAGTCATATTGCGCCAGATGGCGGATACGGTCCTCGGTCGCCTTGCGTTCGGTGATGTCCGTAAAAATGCCGATGTACTTCTCGATGGCGCCGTGCTCATCGTGTACTACGCTGATGGATGCCCAGACCGGGAAAAGGCTGCCATCCTTGTGGTAGTTCCATATCTCGCCATCCCAATGACCAGTTTCAAACAACTGCTGCACCAGAGCTGTATATGAATTTTCGGTATGTTTGTTGGAGCGCAGCATGTCCGAGGCTTGTCCGATAGCCTCCTCAGTCGTATAGCCGGTAATTTTTGTGAATGCCTGATTCACGGAAACAATGCGATTTTCCGCATTGATAATCACGATGCCTTCATGGCTACTCTCGAAGACTTGGGCAGCCAAGCGGAGCTGGGCATCTGCTGCCTTGTGTGCCGTGATGTCAGTAATAACGCCGACCAGACCGAGCATCCGGCCACTTTCGTCGCACATCCTTCGGCTGGTCAGGTGCCCCCAGAATTCGCTGCCATCCTTGCGCAGGTAGTGGCGCTCGACGTCGGCCAGGTCGATCTGGTTGCTGGTCAGGGCATTGATATTCTTGTGGCTAAGCTCCCGATCCTCGGGATGAACATGCTCGTAATAATTCATGCCGATGACTTCTTCCAGCGTGAAGCCAAACAACTCGGCCAGATGCCGGTTGGCATGGGTAATGCGGCCCTCCGTGGATACGAAGCCGATGGCCACATTCGAGTTGTCATAGATGGCACGCAGCATGTGCTCACGTTCGACGAGCGCCTGTTCTGCTTCGTAGCGCTCGGTGATGTCCCAGCAAGAACCTGTGTAGCCAAGAAAGTCTCCGTTATCATCAAGGCGTGGTGCGCCATGATCGACGATGAAGCGATAGCGGCCGCTGTGATGACGCAGACGGTATTCGGTTTCAAAGGCGCGGCGTGCGGCAAAAGCCTCGTTACGCGTCGATAGATAGCGTTCGACATCTTCCTCGTGGATACCTTCACACCAGCCATTGCCGATTTCCTGTTCCGCTTTGCGGCCGGTAAATTCAAGCCAGGCGCGATTGAACCAGATGGCTTTATTGCTTGTGTCGGACATCCAGATCAGCGCCATGGAAGACTCGGCCAACGTGCGGAAATTCGCCGCATTTTCGCGCAGAGCCTTCTGTGTCTTGCGAAGTTCGAAGAACACCATGGCGAGGGACATTCCGGTGACGCTGCTGATGGATACGAATATCCATAGTTGATCCAGCGGTACCGTCTGATTTCCATGAGCGAACAAGCCGGTGTTGTACTGCATGCTCTTCATCGACAGGGCGAACAGGATGATGCCGCCAAGCGCCGTGATACGCCGGCCGAAGCCGATCGCCGCCCAGACGAGCAGTGGTAGTACCAGATAGCCGCGTATGTATTCGCCAAATACTTCATGTTGCCAGCCGAAGAACAATGCGGCAGAGAACAGAACCGTCAGCCCCGTGAGCACGCTCAGACCAAGCCAGTGTTGCGCCGACAGATAAATAGGCCCTCTGTTCAGCCAAAGCAACAGAACCGGTGCGGTCGTCAGCACGCCAAGCGAGTCGGCTATCCAGTTTTCCAGCCAGGCATGGCGGATATTCTGGTTCGCCAGATCGCCTGCCAGGAAAGGAATGCCGATGTCAAACGTGGCGCTGAGGAAGGGCGTGAACAACGCACCGATGATGATCAGTCCCAGATAATCCTTGAGATGGTCGAGCTTTGTGTCGAGACCCTGGCGCTGAAACAGCCAGGCTCCGGCAAGTGCTCCCAGGGTATTGCCGAAGGCGAGGGAAGTTGCGCTCGCAACAGATATTCCGCAGGCGAGTGTGGCGAGCAAGCCCCCCAGCATAACGCCTGGCCAGAGGGGTATTCCGAAACGCAGCAGGAGTGCCAGTGCCAGGCCGAATCCATGCCATGCGCCGGCATGGCCGCTGAACTTTGAAAAATCAAGTATCAGCCAGGAGACTGTAAAAAATCCCAACGTGGCCATGGCAAGGCGCACGATGTTGTTGCTATTGGGGGGAACAGGAAGCGTCTGCGCCATAAAAAAGCACCATTCGGGCGAGATTGCGATTTTGAGTATTGCAGAAAAGTCATATTACAACAATGGGATGGGGTTTGAATGGGATGTGGTTTGAAATCATTGGCCGAGACTCTTTGTAATCAAAGGAGTGAGCGACTCGGGGAGCCTGATCTTCGAGAGAGCGAAGGCACGGCCCTGCGGCGACATCTTCTTCCAGGTTTTTTGCAGGATGTTGCTCCATTTTGCTTCATCGTACTCGGGATGCTGCGCCACGAAGCCGGTCAGATAATGCTCCAGGAATACCAGATTGGCTACGTCCTCAAGCATCTGCGCCTCTGGATTAACCTTGATGCCGAGTTTTGCAATGGAGTTTCCGACACGTTCGATCACTTCTTCATCGTAGCCAGCCTTGCGCATCAGTTGCCCGGCTGTTTCGGCGTGGAACTTGTAGAGTCTGCTGCGCCACTGCTTATAGCCGAAAGTGGTTCGCGGAAAATCGCTGCGCGGAATTTTCCAGCGCTGAATATGCTGTGCGCGCACTGCGAGGCGAATCGCCTCGCCGGCTTCCGGTGCAAAGCGCAGCAGCATTTCACTCATGCGGATGGAATAGAATAGTTCTTTTGGAGTAGTGTCGCCATCGACCGATTCGAGATTTGGATCTTGCGCATTGGCTGCATCGAACAGCGCGACAGCGCAGTCGAATCGTTGCTGACAAAAATTCATCGATTTCACCAGAATATTTTGCAGGATTATATCCCTCGCTACCTGTCAGGTTTTGCGCGCGCACGAAATGAAAATCCGTATGGACAGCCCCTTCCATAATGGTGCAGACCACTTGCGCCATGCACCAATGAATGGCGATGTTCTCTGAAATCACGTGTAGATCAGGAGTTTTGCAAGCTGGCATAGCAATTGCTGGATGTATTCATGCAAACGCTGCGTATTCAAGGTCAAGGTGAACATCAATGAAAAAACTCAAACTGGTTCTTGTCGGCAATGGCATGGCAGGCTGTCGCACACTTGAGGAACTTCTCAAGCTGGCTCCCGATCTTTACGATGTCGTCGTCTTCGGCGCCGAGCCTTATCCTAACTACAACCGCATCCTGCTGTCGCCGGTTCTCGCCGGCGAGATGACGGTGCAGGATATCGTGCTCAACGACCTCGACTGGTATCGCGACAACCGTATCAAGCTGCATTTGAACAAGAAGATTGTCAAGATCGACCGGCGTGTGCGCAAGGTGGTGGCGGAAGATGGCACTGAGGAAGACTATGATCGCCTTCTGTTGGCCACTGGCTCGAATCCCTTTATGCTGCCGATTCCCGGCAAGGATCTGCCGGGCGTGATCGCTTATCGCGACATCAAGGATACCGACGCCATGATCGACGCGGCGCAGCACGGTGGCCATGCCGTGGTCATCGGTGGTGGTCTGCTCGGGCTGGAAGCCGCGAATGGTCTCAAGTTGCGCGGCATGGATGTGAGCATCGTGCATGTCTCCAACTGGATCATGGAGCGTCAGCTCGACCAGACCGCCGCCACAATGCTGCAAAAATCGCTCGAAGAGAAGGGACTCAAGTTTCTACTTGGCAAGAATACCGGAGAGCTGATTGCCGGCGCGAATGGCCGCATCAGCGCGGTCGCGTTCAAGGACGGCACGCAGATTCCCACCGACCTGGTGGTTATGGCGGTGGGCATCCGTCCGAACACCGCGCTCGCCGAATCCGCCGGTATTCATTGCGAGCGTGGCATCGTCGTCAATGACACCATGCAGACCTACGATCCACGCATCTACGCCGTCGGCGAATGTGCTGCGCACCGCGGCATGGCCTATGGTCTGGTGGCACCGCTGTTCGAGCAAGCCAAGGTGTGCGCCAACCACCTTGCTGAGTTCGGCATCGGTCGTTATGCCGGTTCGGTGACGTCGACCAAGCTCAAGGTGACCGGCATCGATGTGTTTTCCGCCGGCAATTTCAGCGGCGGAAACGGCACGGAGGAAATCGTGTTGAGCGATCCATCCGGCGGTATTTACAAGAAGCTGGTGCTCAAGGACAACAAGCTGGTTGGTGGCGTGTTGTATGGTGACACCAGCGATGGTGCCTGGTATTTTCAGATGCTGCGTGACGGTCAGGACGTTCACGAAATGCGCGATCACCTGATGTTTGGCGGCGCCGCCGGTAGCCGTCATTCAGGCGACGCCGGACATGCCGGCCAGAATCACGCCGCAGCGATGGCGGATAGCGCCGAGGTCTGCGGTTGCAACGGTGTCTGCAAGGGCACCATCGTCAAGGCGATCAAGGAAAACGGATTATTTACGCTCGATGAGGTGCGCAAGCACACCAAGGCTTCCAGCTCATGCGGTTCCTGCACTGGCCTGGTCGAGCAGATACTCGCCTCGACCATCGGCGGCGCCTACGCGCCCGCCGAGACAAAGAACAAGCCAGTCTGTGGCTGCACTGAACGCAGTCATGGTGAAGTGCGCCAGGCGATTCGCGAGCATCGTTTGCTGTCCATTCCACAGGCAATGCACTTTCTCGAATGGGGTACGCCAAACGGCTGCGCCAGTTGCCGTCCGGCGCTCAACTATTATCTGATCTCGACCTGGCCACACGAAGCCGAGGATGATCCGCAGTCGCGCTTCATCAACGAGCGCGGCCACGCCAACATCCAGAAGGACGGCACCTACTCGGTGGTGCCGCGCATGCTCGGTGGCGTCACCACATCGGCCGAACTGCGCCGTATCGCCGATGTCGCCGACAAATATGCGATACCGATGGTCAAGATGACCGGCGGCCAGCGCATCGACTTGCTCGGCGTGAAGAAGGAGGATCTGCCGAAAGTCTGGAAGGATCTCGACATGCCGACCGGCCATGCCTATGGCAAGAGCATCCGTACGGTAAAAACCTGCGTCGGTTCAGAGTTCTGCCGCTTCGGCACGCAGAACTCGACCCAGATGGGCATCGACCTGGAGGAGATGCTGTTCGGTATGTGGAGTCCTCACAAGGTCAAGCTGGCGGTGAGTGGTTGTCCGCGCAACTGTGCCGAGGCCGGCATCAAGGATATCGGCGTGATCGGCGTGGAGTCCGGCTGGGAAATCTATATTGCCGGCAACGGCGGCATCAAGACCGAAGTCGCCGAGTTCCTCTGCAAGGTTGCGACGCGC
>DAOLZE010000161.1:0-5702 GCA_035426125.1 Rhodocyclaceae bacterium | reverse complement strand
CGTGCCACGCTGCACCAGGCCGGACTCGACGACCCGCGCGCCGCCTACAAACCCTGGCGGCTCGACAGTGCACCCGGTTTGACCCTGTTTTTCCGCGACGAGCGTCTCTCCGACATGATTGGTTTCGAATACGCCAAATGGTATGGTCAGGATGCTGCGCAAAATTTCATCGGCAAGATCGAAGCCATTCATGCCGCCACCCCGCCCGGTGAACGCGCCGTCGTTAGTATCATCATGGATGGTGAGAACGCCTGGGAACACTATCCCTACAATGCCTACTACTTCTTCGATGGCATATACACCCTGCTCGCCGAACATCCTCACATCAACTGCACCACCTACGCCGAACTGCTACAGCGTACCGACCCACCTACCTGTGCAACCCTGCCCGGTCTAACCGCCGGCAGCTGGGTATTCGGCAGCCTGTCGACCTGGATCGGCGATGCCGACAAGAACCGCGCCTGGGACATGCTCTGCGCCACCAAGCAAAGCTATGACATGGTTATTGCCAGTAATCGTCTCAACAAAGAGGAACAGGATGCCGCCACCGCACAACTGGCAATTTGCGAAAGCTCTGACTGGTTCTGGTGGTTCGGTGGTTACAACCCAGCGGCGGCCATCGCCAGCTTCGACGCGCTATTCCGCAAAAATCTCACCAATCTATACTGCCTGTTGCATCTGTCGCCACCCGCGCAGCTCGATACGCCGATCTGTGCACCGCCGCAGGACGCGCACACCGACCAGACCAGCTCGGGCAGCGGCACCATGCGCCGAGCGCAGGAACATCCCCATTCATCTGCCGACGGCCCGCCGCAATGACCATTCACCTGCTCTTCGGTGTCCATGCGCACCAGCCGGTCGGCAACTTTCCCGCCGTAATCGACGATGCACATGTGCGTTGCTACGGTATGTTCCTGCGCGTTCTCGATCGCTATCCGGATTTTCATTTCAGCGTGCATTTTTCCGGCTGGCTGCTCGACGTGCTGTGCACACGCTTTCCGGAGGACATGGCGCTGCTCGTCAAAATGACGGCGCGCGGCCAGGTGGAATGGTTCGGCTCCGGTGATTGCGAGCCGGTGCTGGCGGCAATCCCGCAGCGTGACCAACTGAGCCAGATCGAAACGCTGTCAGCCAGACTCGAGAACCTTGTTGGACAGCGGCCACGTGGGGCATGGCTGACCGAGCGTGTTTGGGAAGCGTCGGTGGTGTCGTCGCTGGTCGAGGCGGGCATCCGCTATGTCGCCGTCGACGACTATCATTTTCTCTGCGCAGGAATGCCGGCTGATGCACTGGATAGTTTTTATACCACCGAAGAAAACGGCCACACACTGGACCTGTTTCCGATCTCCGAGGCACTGCGCTACCGCCTGCCGTTTTCGCCGGCCGACGAAGCCGTCGCCTATCTGGAAAGCCTTGCCCGCCAAGGTCAAAAGGCGGCGATCTATTTCGACGATATCGAAAAATTCGGCATCTGGCCGGAAACCTACGCATGGGTTTACGAACAAGGCTGGCTCGCCCGATTTATCGAAGGCGTGCTGGCGTCACCGCTGATCCGCACCGCGACCTATGCCGACTATCATGCACATGCCGGCACCACTACGCGCGGCATTGTGTATCTGCCGACCACCTCCTATATCGAGATGAACGAGTGGACGCTGCCGCCGCAAGCCGCCCGCGACTATGCAAATCTCATCGAAACGGAAAAAACTGCCGGGCACTACGAACGCCACAAGCCATTTCTGCGCGGCGGTATCTGGCGCAATTTCCTCAGCCGTTACCCCGAATCGAACTGGATGCACAAACGTATGCTCGGCCTTTCGCAGCGCCTCGCTGAATTACCGGACCAGACACGCGCGCCGTCGATGCAGGAGCACCTGCACCGCGCTCAGGCCAACGATGCTTACTGGCACGGTCTGTTTGGCGGCCTCTATCTGCCACATCTGCGTCGCGCCATATGGCATAACCTGATCGCGCTGGAAGGCGCACTCGATGCCATCGTACCGCGCGCACCGTTCGAACGCCGCGACATTGATCACGATGGCAAAGAAGAACTCCTGCAAAGCAGCGCCCAACTTCAAGCCATCAGCCGCCACGACGGCGATGCCTGCATCATCGAGCTATCCAGCTATCCGCTGGCGCATAATTTCGCCGATACATTGCGCCGCTATGTCGAAGGCTATCACGCGAAGATTGACTTCAATCCCATTGCGACAGCCGCATCAGGTAATCGCAATAGTGATGGCGAGGGTAGCGCACACAGCGGTAGCAGCAATGGGCCAGTCTCGGCACATGATCGTGTCGCCTTCCGGAACGCCATCCTTCCCAAAGATATTGAACCGGATCGCAGACCACGCGGGCTGTTCGTCGACAGCCACATCGATGCCGCAGGCAAAGTTCATCCCCTCGATGCCTACCATCTTGTCGCTGCCTCGCCCAAAGGCGTTATATTCTCCTCGCACTGCGACAGTGGGCAGATCGAAAAACAGTACTGCCTTGAAAAAAATCGGCTGACCGTACACTATCGCGGTACACAAATCGAGAAAAGCCGCATCGAAATCCAGCTGAATTTAGCCATGCCGAGCTGCGACGGATTTTCCGGGTGCTACCGCCTTCATGACGGGAATATCCCCTGCGGCTTTGGCGAAAAACTGCTGCTCGACCATCTGGGCGAAATTTCGCTGGAAGATGCCGAACTCGGCAGCCGCGTGGCATTACACTTCAGTCCGCCGCTGTGTCTACATGCCGAACCGTATTACACCGTCTCGCAATCCGAAGCCGGTTTCGAGAAAATCATGCAGGGCGTCTGCCTCAATCTCGCCTTTGACAACCTTGCCAGCGAAACGCTGACCATCACGCTTACCGTTGTTCCATCTTCCGAGGAGAAACCATCATGACGAACATCACCGCCCTGCTCGGCGCCGAAGCCGAACCGCTGCTCAGCCACGTCTGCCACGGCATCCCGAAGGATGCACTGAACCTGCCCGGCCCCGACTTCATCGAGCGCGTGATGATCGATACCGATCGCAAACCGGGCGTACTGCGCAACCTCAGGGCGCTGTTCAACCAGGGCCGCCTTGGCGGCAGCGGTTATCTGTCAATCCTCCCCGTCGATCAGGGCGTCGAGCACTCGGGTGGCGCATCGTTCGCCCCGAACCCGGAATATTTCGATCCGCTGAACATCGTCAGGCTGGCCATCGAGGGTGGCTGCAACGGCGTCGCCTCGACGCTCGGCGTGCTCGGTGCAGTGTCGCGGCGTTATGCGCACCGTATTCCATTTATCGTCAAACTGAATCACAACGAATTTCTCTCCTACCCGAATACCTACGACCAAAGCATGTTTGCCGATGTTGAACAGGCCTTCGATATGGGTGCGGCGGCGGTCGGCGCAACGATCTACTTCGGCTCGCCAGAATCGCGCCGGCAGATCTGGGAAGTATCGCAAGCCTTCAAGCGCGCCCACGCGCTCGGCATGGCGACTGTTCTCTGGTGCTATCTGCGCAACAACGCCTTCAAGGTAGATGGCATCGATTACCACACTGCGGCCGACCTGACCGGCCAGGCAAACCATCTCGGCGTAACCATTGAGGCCGATATCATCAAGCAGAAAATGGCCGAGAATAACGGCGGTTTCAATGCGATCAAGTTCAGCAAGACGCATCCGAAGGTATATTCGGAACTGACGACAGATCACCCGATCGATCTGGTGCGCTACCAGGTCGCCAACTGCTACATGAGTCGCGCCGGCCTGATCAATTCTGGCGGCGAATCGAAGGGTGCTGCCGATCTTGCGCAGGCCGTGCGCACCGCCGTAATCAACAAGCGTGCCGGCGGCACCGGGCTGATTTCTGGACGCAAGGCATTTCAGAAACCAATGGCCGAGGGTGTGGCACTGCTCAACGCGATCCAGGACGTGTATCTTTCATCCTCCGTAACCATTGCTTAAGGAACGCTAGACAACGCGGGAATTTGTCACTCCCGCGAAAGCGGGGATGACGCCATCTGCGCTGCTCCAATTCATTCAGGACTTAGTCGATCATGCCAGGACAATTTTTCCAGCTCGAAGTCAATCCAGAAATCCCTGCGGAGCTGGCGCGCCTCAAAGAGCTTGCCGGCAACCTCTGGTATAGCTGGGATATCGCCACTCGCGGTCTGTTCGCGCGAATGCATCCGAGTCTCTGGCACGCCGTCAACCATAGTCCGAAAACTTTTCTCAAGCGCGTTGACCAGAAACGGCTGCGTGACGCGGCTGCCGATCCAATATTTCTCGATACCATGAACCAGGTGCTGTCGGCCTACGACAATTACCATCGCGCACCAGCCGGTCATGAAGCACGCGGCAAGCTGCCGCTGCCACCGAATGAACTGGTTGCTTATTTCTGCGCCGAGTTCGGTTTTCACGAAAGTCTGCCGATCTACTCCGGCGGCCTGGGGATTCTTGCCGGCGACCATTGCAAGGGCGCCTCCGACCTGCACCTGCCTTTCATCGCCGTCGGCCTGCTGTATCGCCAGGGCTATTTCCAGCAGACCATCGACCGCGACGGCCACCAGCATCCCCACTACTTCGACACCGATTTCGACGACCTGCCGATTGAACCAGTGCTGCACGAAGACGGCAGCGAAATGCACATCCGGATCGACATGTCGGGACGTCTGGTGCTGGCCAAATTATGGACGGCGCAAATCGGCAATGCACGGCTGTACCTGCTCGACACAGCACTCGCCGAAAATAGCGAAGCCGACCGCGACATCACCCATCGCCTGTATGGTGGCGACCGCACGACGCGTATCGAGCAGGAAATTCTCCTCGGTATCGGCGGCGTACGCGCGCTCCAGGCGCTAAATATAAAGCCGACTGTCTGGCATATCAACGAAGGCCACGCCGCATTCCTGATTCTCGAACGTATCCGCATGCTGATTAGCCATGGTCTCGATTTCGAGAGTGCGCTGGAAGCCGTCGCCGTGAACACCGTATTTACAACGCATACTCCCGTACCGGCCGGACACGATCATTTCGACGACGACATGGTGTTACGCTATTTCAGCCAGTTCTGCGAAGCCGCTGATATTGCCGGTACACGGTTGTTGGAAATGGGGCACACGACAGACGGCTCGGAGTTCAATATGACCGCGCTGGCGATTCGCGGCTCACGCTATCACAACGGTGTATCGAGAATCCACGGCACCGTCTCCTCCGAGATTCTCGCCGGGATGTGGCCGCAAATCGATCCGGCAGAAAATCCCGTCGACTACGTTACCAACGGCGTGCATGCCTCGTCATTTCTCGCTGCCGACTGGCACAGTATCTTCGACAGATATCTCGGCCTTGGCTGGATGCATCGCCTCACGGATCGCAACTGCTGGCAAGGTGTCCATCGAATTCCCGACCAGGTGTTCTGGAGCACGCGCCAATCGCTGAAGGCGCAAATGCTCCATCTGGTGCGCTACCGGATACGCGAACAACATTTACGCAACAAAGGCTCGGAATCCCACCTCGACCGCATGCTGAAATTCGCCGACCCGAGCAATCCGACCGTCCTGACGATCGGCTTCGCACGGCGGTTCGCCACTTACAAGCGAGCCACGCTGCTGTTCAACAACCTTGATCTGCTGCGCGAAATTTTTTCCGACAAGGACCACCCGGTCGTTTTCATTTTTGCCGGCAAGGCACACCCGGCTGACGAGCCGGGCCAGGCACTGATCCG
>DAOLZE010000160.1:0-5727 GCA_035426125.1 Rhodocyclaceae bacterium | reverse complement strand
GCCAAGACGATCAAGGAAGTGGCGCAGCGCGTACCGCTGGATCGTCTGCTGATCGAGACCGATGCGCCATATCTGGCGCCCGTCCCACATCGCGGCCAGCTCAACGAGCCGGCGTATGTCCTGCATGTCGCGGAGGAAGTCGCGCGTTTGCGGGGGCTTTCAGTGGAGGAAGTTGCCACTGCAAGCACAAGGAATTTCTTCCATTTATTTCGCGCAGCAACAATATCGTGATTCGCGCTGGCCGCCGGCTATTTTTCGTTTTTCTGGCCATGTTGCTGCCGCATGGCGTGTATGCCGGCGTCTATGAGGAAATTCTGACGGCGGTAAATGGGAGCGATACGGCTCAGGTTAATGAATTGCTGCAACGGGGCGTGGATGTTGATACTGCGGATTCCGCCGGCAATACCTTGCTATTGATAGCCGCACGCAACGGCAATCACCAGATGCTTGAAACATTATTAAAAAACAAGGCCAATGTCCTGAAAATAAATAAATATGGAGATTCTGCTCCGATGCTGGCAGCCATTGATGGGCACTTGGAGGCTGTAAAAATGCTTGCCGCTGCCGGCGCTGATCTCGATCCCGTGGGCTGGACGCCGCTGATCTATGCTGCGTTCAACGGACATGTCGATATCCTGCGTTTTCTGCTCGATCAGGATGTCGATATTGATGCACAGTCCGCCAATGGCACGACGGCTCTGATGGCGGCCAGTCGCAATGGTCATCTTGCTGCGGTTACATTGCTGCTGGAGCGGAAGGCCGATCCGGATCTGGCGAACCAAAAGGGTGGGACGGCGCTGGATATGTCTCGGGCTGCCGGAAACAGCGAAATTACCAATTTGCTGGTCAAGGCCGTCGAACTGCCATTGCCGGGAGGGAAAAACACCCCGGATTTGCACTGAAATCCGGATTGTCGCGCCAGCCAGAATGGACTGCACGGCTCTTGACAAGCGTGGCTGGCGATTCTTTCTAGTCAGGGAAAAAGATGCCGAAGAAATTGCCGCAGGACTTGCCTGAAGCAGCGCACATGAAGCCTCACAGAACGGGAACCAGGCGTTCGCCCATTGCCAGAG
This sequence comes from Rhodocyclaceae bacterium, assembly GCA_035426125.1. GTDB lineage: Bacteria > Pseudomonadota > Gammaproteobacteria > Burkholderiales > Rhodocyclaceae > Sterolibacterium. Next base: position 4,654 of record DAOLZE010000160.1, on the reverse strand, counting down.
CCTGGCATCAGGTGTTGGTGCGACCAAGACTGGTGCTGTCGGGACTGGCCGGTCTGCTGGTGTTTCTGTTGCTGCCGGTGGAACTCGCTATTTCAACGCGGGCGCTGATGACCTGGGTTGTCGGTGCAGGGCTCTATCTGCTGCTGGCGTTTGTCCTGATCTGGCGCGCCTCCATCGAGCATATGCGCTGGCGTACCCGCATCCAGGATGATGGTGCCGCTGTCGTGCTGTTTCTGACGGTGGCCGCCGCAGTGGCCAGTCTGGTTGCCATCATCATGGAGCTTGCCGGTCTGAAGTCCATCACGCCGGTCCGACAGGCACTGCATCTGGGCCTGGTTGGGGCGACATTTTTGGCATCCTGGCTGCTGGTACATACCTCGTTTGCCCTTCATTACGCGCATGCTTATTACGTATCCCAAGGCAAGGAGGGGGCTGCACCGCTCGAGTTTCCCGACCAGAAGATGCCGAGCTACATGGATTTTCTGTATTTCTCGATGGTTGTCGGCATGACCTCGCAGACTGCGGATGTGGCGATTGCTACCACGCAGATGCGCCGGCTGGTCATGGTGCATGGCATGATTGCATTTGCCTTCAACACTATACTGCTGGCGCTGACGATCAATATTGCCGCCAGCCTGCTCGGCTGATTATTCAGATTGCAATTCTGCCGAGTAGATGCGGTAGGCGTTGCGGACATTACGCTTGACGTTGTAGAGCGCGACGTCGGCGTTGTCTTTCAACTGTTCGGCGGTGTTGCCGTGTTCGGGATAAATGGCGATGCCGACGCTGCCGGAGATTTCGGCGTTGCCGCGGGAGAGCTTGAATGGCTCGGCAAGCGTGGCGACGATGCGGCTGGCGACATCCCTGACTTCATCGAGATCGGCGACATCGGAAAGGATGGCGGCGAACTCGTCGCCACCAAAGCGTGACAGCGTATCCGACTCCCGGATACAGTCGTTCATGCGTTGCGCCACCATGGTCAATAACTCGTCCCCGGCGGCGTGGCCGAGACTGTCGTTGACTTCCTTGAAGTGGTCGAGGTCGATATAGATCAGGGCGAAGCTGCGCTGGTAGCGCTTGGCCTGCGAGACGGCGAGTTGCAGCCGGTCGTCGAACAGTCCGCGATTGGGCAGATCGGTCAGAATGTCATGACTGGCCTTGTGGCGCAGCAGATCCTCAGCTTCCTTGCGTTTGGTGATGTCAGAAAAGGTTCCGACATAGCAGCCTTCATTGTTTTGATGCAGATGATCGTCCTTGATGTCGCGCACAGCGGTGACCGACAACCATTCAACATACAGGCGGCCATCCTTGCGGCGGTTCCAGATTTCGCCGGACCAGTGTCCGGTTTCCTTGATGGTGCGCCACATGTCGTTGAAGAAGGCCTTGTCGTGACGGCCTGAGTTGAGCATGTTTGGTGTCTGACCAATCGTTTCTTCCAGCAAATAGCCGGTGATACGCGTGAACGCGGGGTTGACCGTGATGATGCGATTCTCATGGTCGGTGACCATGATCGCTTCGTCGGTACTCTCGAAGACGGCTGCGGCAAGTTGCTGATCACGTTCGGCGCGCAGGCGGTCGGTGACATCCTTGACGCTGATGACCCATTGGCCTCCGGCATTGCTGCCATCTTCGCCATTTTTCATCGGCGCCACTTGCAGATCGACGGTAATCTGCCCGATCGATGGATCTCGATGGCGCATGCGCATGCGGAGATTGTCAGGCAGCGTATCACCATGCAATTTCTGTTGCTGCATTTCCATGGCTATTTTATGGTCAGCCTCAAAAACAAAATCGATCCATTCCGTGCCGACGATCTCATTGATGGAAAAGCCGAGCATGTCGGCAAGACGACTGTTCACAAAGGTAAAGTGGTTATTCTTGACGACGGCAATCCCATCATGTGTGCTCTCAACCACCGAGCGATAGCGCCGTTCGCTTTCCTCAAGCTGTGCCTGGTTGTGCTTGCGTTCCTCGATCTCTGTCGCCAGTTGTGTGTTGGCTGCGGTCAGGTCGGCCGTGCGTTCGTCGATCAGGCGTTGCTGGCCGGCAGAAGTTTGCGCCAGCCAGAAAATATGGCGATAGGCGCGTCCTGCTGCCAGGTGTGCGAGTCCGGCGATCACGATGAAGCTGGCGATATGGATCACAAGCATGCGCCATATCTGCTGCTGGCGAATATCGACGAGGCTGCCGGCAGGCATGACGATGCTGATGCCACCGCGTATCCCGGCTGTCTGCGAGTCAGTTTTCTCGTGACAGCGAATGCAGGAAGGCTTGTCGGGGAGTGGCGCCATGTAGCGGTGCACCGGTATGCCGTCATGATTTGAAAAATCCAGACGATCCTTCAGCGTGTGTTGTTCGAACATCTTCAGCGTCTCAGCTTCCCATGCATCGGGCCGGTTGGACGGATGGATCGGATGCAGATCTGTGAGGTGATATTTGATGCTGCCGGCTTCCTGGGTGATCTCGGCGATTTCCCGGATCATCGATCCATGTGTTGCCAGCGTCAAAAATTTGCCGTCGGCGGTCTGGAGATCGCGGTTGGAGTCAATGCGGGCAGAGTTTGGTGGCGATTTTTCCGTGGTCGGGACGTAAACTTCGCCATGCTGGAAGTTCCAGTCTTGAACCCGTGCGATTTGCTGAAACAGGATTGAGCCGCGTTCGTGTGCGACGGACTCGAAGTTGGCGTTGATTCTGGCGTATTCCCAAGCCACTGATGCACCTACAACCAAGCCGATGAAGATATAACTGAAGGCTATAACCAGCGCATAGCGTGATTTTATTTGGGTAATTTGGGCGATTGATGTCCCCGGTACATGCTGTGGTGCTGCCATGCGCCGACTCTAGCGCATATCGCCGGATGCCTCAACTCTCGGCGTACAACGTGGCATGCGACGGAGAGTTCTGCTTCGTCATGCGATGTTGCGTGTCCCCCGCTATAATCGACCACTTCCATGCGTTATCTCGATCTTCCACCTGCAACCACGGCTGCGGGCAGCGTCAGGCTGCCTGGGTCGAAGAGCATTTCCAATCGGTGCCTGCTGCTCTCTGCATTGGCCGAGGGTGTCACGGAGATTCGTGATCTGCTCGACTCGGATGATACCCGTGTCATGCTTCTGGCATTGGAGAAGCTCGGCGTGGTGGTATCGCGCGATAGCGCCGATGTACTCTCGGTGACCGGCTGTGGCGGCGTTTTCCCGGCCAAGGATGCAGACTTGTTTCTCGGTAATGCCGGTACGGCCTTTCGTCCACTGACCGCTGCGCTGGCCTTGTCCGGCGGGCATTACCGGCTATCCGGCGTGGCACGCATGCATGAACGGCCGATTGGCGATCTTGTCGATGCGCTCGGTGCACTTGGTGCCAACGTGCGCTGCCTTGAGCGCGCTGGTTATCCGCCGCTGGAAATTGCTCCCGCCGTCTTGCATATTGATGGACCCGTCCGTGTGCGCGGCGATGTTTCATCGCAGTTTCTGACCGCCTTGCTGATGGCCTTGCCGTTGTCTGGCCGTGATATCGAGATCGAGGTGATTGGCGAATTGATTTCTCGGCCGTACATCGAAATCACCCTGAATCTGATGGAACGCTTCGGTGTGTTGGTGCAGCACAGTGGCATGCAGCGCTTTCATATCTCTGCGGGTCAGCGCTATCGCAGCCCGGGCGTACTGCACGTCGAGGGCGATGCTTCGAGTGCTTCGTATTTTCTTGCCGCAGGCGCCATCGGCGGTGGTCCGGTACGCGTCGAGGGTGTCGGCAGTCGCAGCATTCAGGGCGATGTGCGTTTCGCCGATGCGCTGGCTGCCATGGGTGCACACATCGAGATGGGCGACAACTGGATCGAAGCGCGTGCGCCGGCCGATGGCAGGCTGCGGGCATTCGATGCCGACTTCAACCATATTCCGGATGCGGCAATGACCTTGGCAATCGTCGCATTGTTTGCCGACGGACCGTCGACGCTGCGCAATATCGCCAGCTGGCGCGTCAAGGAAACCGATCGCATCGCTGCAATGGGGGCAGAACTACGCAAGCTTGGTGCGACGGTGGAGGAGGGCGCCGATTTTCTCAGGGTTACGCCGCCTCACGCCTCACGTCTGACGCCTGGTGCGAGTATCGCCACCTATGACGATCATCGGATGGCGATGTGTTTTTCGCTGGCGTGTCTGGGCGGAGTTCCTGTCCGTATTCTCGATCAGGATTGCGTGGCAAAGACTTTCCCTGAATATTTTCAGTCCTTCGCGCGGATCGTGCGGTGACGCCTGTGTCGATTCCGGTGATCGCCATCGACGGGCCTTCGGCGTCCGGCAAGGGTACGGTCGCCGCACTGGTCGCGGCGCAGCTCGGCTTTCATTATCTCGACAGTGGTGCGTTGTACCGGTTGACTGCGTTGGCCGCCATGCGCGCCAAGGTCATGCTCGATGATGCACCGGCAGTGGCAGCGCTGGCGAAGAATCTGCCTGCCGTGTTTGCCGGTACGCAAATTCACCTCGACGGCGACTGTGTGACGGAAGTCATTCGCAGCGAGGCGTGTTCGGCCGGTGCTTCCCGGGTGGCTGCATTGCCGGCGGTGCGCACGGCCTTGCTGGCGCGTCAGCGTGCGTATCGACAGGCCCCTGGACTGGTCGCGGATGGGCGCGACATGGGTTCAGTGGTGTTTCCAGAT